>CAJGCN010000050.1 GCA_904501815.1 uncultured Clostridia bacterium | reverse complement strand
TTAAGCGCGGCGGCGTTGACCTACGTAGCGGCGCTTGCGACGTCGCTCGTATATTTTCTTCGGTTTTTAATCTGGGTACTCGCCATGTTCGGCAGGCGCAGAAACGATTGAAAAAATTAAAGAACTATAATATTTGTTGAAATAACTTTTATTATAGTTCTTTTCTTTTTAATTTTCCGTTTTACACAATATGATTTTAATTGATTTTTTTTTATGCTTATGTTAAAATAATATAGAATTGCGGCGCGCCGCGATTTATAAAACACATAGGAGCAATAATATGAATTTAAAATGTGCTTCCTTTTTCGCTGGCGTCGGTGGCATTGATAAAGGCTTTGAAATGGCAGGATTTGAAACAATTTTTGCCAATGAATTTGATTATAACGCTTCCCTTACCTATAAAGCAAATTTCCCAAACGTCGAATTTTCTTCCGCAGATATACGAACATTAAATGAGAAAACAGACATTCCCGACTTTGATATTTTGCTTGCGGGTTTCCCTTGTCAGGCTTTTTCCGTAGCGGGATATCGGCAGGGTTTTAACGACGAAAAAGGCAGGGGGAATTTATTTTTTGAGCTTGCACGTATTTTAGAAGAAAAAAAGCCCCCTATTATTTTTCTTGAAAATGTAAAAAATCTTGTTTCTCACGATAACGGAAACACATTTTCTGTTATTAGCGAAACTTTGGAACAATTAGGCTATTATATAAAATATTTTGTTTTAAATGCTTGTAATTACGGAAATATTCCACAAACCCGTGAAAGAATATATATTATCGGTTTTAGGGACAAAGAACAATATAAAAATTTCGAATGTCCTAAACCTAAAAAACTCGAAAAAAAGCTTCGTGACGTTATTGATTTTGAAAATCAACAAAAAGAAAAATATTATTACACTGAAAAATGTCCGTTTTATGATAAATTAGTGACAAGTATGCAAAGATGTGATACTTGTTATCAGTGGCGTAGAGTTTATGTGCGTGAAAATAAAAGCAATTTATGCCCAACCTTAACCGCAAATATGGGCACAGGCGGTCATAATGTCCCGTTAATTCGAACATATAGTGGCGAGTTTAGAAAATTAACCCCTCGCGAATGTTTTAATTTACAAGGTTTCCCCAAAGATTTTATTTTACCTGAAAAATTAAGCGAAAGTGCTTTATATAAGCAGGCGGGTAATTCTGTAGTAGTCAATGTCATTCAACGAATTGCAGAAGAAATAAAAAAAGCAATAGAATAAAAACAAGGTGCGTTAAACGCACCTTGTTTTTATTCGTCGATATTGTCTAAGTTATAAAACCTTTCATAAGTTCCTATTTCGGCAAAGTCTATTGAGTATTTTAACTCGTCAAGCTTTGTAAAAATAACACAGTCAATCCCAAAAACTTCCAGCATTTGATAAGTTAAAAGCGTTCCTTCCGACAATTCAAAAACTTTACGCAATAGCCATTCCCCTAAAACTTTATTAGGATTACTCATAATAGCCTTTCCGTCAGCTTGACAAATCTTTGCAGAAATAGTAGTGCCGTCAGGCAATAATAAATCAAAGGGTTGGTCGCGGGGCGGGAAAAATCCAACATTTCGTTCTCTGTCTTCACTCGGAAAGGGAATATAAATTTCATTAGGGTCGCGCACTCGTCCACAGGCATTCCATTGATTAAGCCCGCTTTTCTCAAAAACGTATTTATCCCCGTTTGATTTCGTAGAATATAGCCGCAAACATATTTTATTCGTAGTATCAATAGGTTGTTCACTCGGAGTAGTAAATTGAGCAAAATTATCCGCTAAACCCATTAAATAGGAATAAGGGTCGTCAAGAATATCTACATTAAAAGAATCCAGTAAAATCATATCGTCAAAAATCATATACAAAGTATTTTTTGACATACTGAAATGATATGTATGCTTTCCATCAGTAAAATACGTATTATTGCCATTCCCGCGATTAGGAATAAGCACAATATGTTCTATATCAATCGCCTCAAAAGCATGTTCAAGAATTTGCATAGAATTAGGTACACGTTTAACAATATGATAAACCATTTCATCTATGCCATGAAGATTTTTTGTAATACGAATACGCTCGTTTCTAAACTCCGCTATCTTTTTTACTAATTCAAGCCCTTGCAAATTGCAAAACCGTTCTCTTAAACTATCAAATTCCGCAACTTTTTGGTCGTCGCCACCCATCCAAGTTTTTAATCCTACACCTATTCTGTTCTTTTTTGCATCCGCAGAACAATCGCTACGCGCAAGATTATCCGCTTCGAAATATTTACAAAACACATTTTCCTGCACTCTATACGGCAAATAAGGACAATTACTCTCGGAAAATAATCTAGTTAATTTACCGATAATGGAAAGCATTTGTTTATAGCGTTGTTTTTGTTCTTCTGGTTGAATATCGTAAAACATATATTTCTCCTTTGGAATATTATACCACATACAAATAAAAAATTCAAGCCTTTTTAGGAAAGGGCTTGAATTTTTTACAGTAAACGAATTTTCGCCGTTTTTTATTTCGTCATTTTTTCTTGCTTTACTTTTTTATCGATTACGTGCCGAGAAGCAAGTTCTTTGTGGATATCTTCTAAGGAAATCCCCATTTGTATCATCAGCACCAACGTGTGATACGCAAGGTCGGCAATTTCGTAAATCGTTTCTTTTTTGTCGTCCGCTTTCGCCGCGATAATCACTTCCGTACTCTCTTCGCCTACTTTTTTCAAGATTTTATCAATCCCTTTTTCAAACAAATAGGTCGTGTACGAACCTTCCGTTTTTTCCTTTTTTCTGCCTTCAATCAGCTTAAACAGCCCGCTAAGCGAAAATTCTTTTCTCTCGTCGTTTTCATAAACGGAATTAAAAAAGCAACTCTCTTCCCCCGTATGGCAGGCAGGTCCGTCCTTTTCCACCATAACGACGAGCGCATCCTTATCGCAGTCCGCCGTAATCGAAACGATATGCTGATAATTCCCGCTCGTTTCCCCTTTCAACCACAGTTCCCCGCGCGACCTGCTCCAAAAACAGGTCAAGCCCTTTTCCATAGAAACCTGCAAGCTCTCTTTATTCATATACGCCAGCGTAAGCACCTTTTTGCTTACCGCGTCCACCACGATTGCAGGGATTAAGCCCTTTTCGTCAAACTTCAATTCTTCAACGTTTATCATATTTTTCTACTCCTTTTTTATATTCTTACGTTTACTCCGTTCTCTTTGAGCAAGCCTTTGAGTTCGTTAATTTTCACTTCTCCGAAATGGAAAATGGAAGCGGCTAAGCCCGCGTCTACTTTGGGAAGCTTTTTAAAAAGCTCTACGAAATGCTCCGCGCACCCCGCGCCCCCCGAAGCGATAACGGGTACGGAAACGATTTCGCATACCGCTTGAAGCATAGCAAGGTCGAACCCGCCTTTTACCCCGTCGGTATCGATAGAGTTCAACACGATTTCACCCGCGCCGTTGTCTACGCCCCGTTTAATCCATTCCAGCGCGTTCATGCCCGTATCTTCTCTTCCGCCTTTGGCAAACACCCGAAACTCTCCGTCTACCCTTTTAACGTCCACCGACAAAACCACGCATTGATCGCCGTAGCGTTTTGCGCCTTCGTAGATAAGCGAAGGGTTTTTAATCGCGCCCGAATTTACGCTTACCTTATCCGCGCCGCACTTTAACACGCGGTCGAAATCGTCCAGCGTGTTAATCCCGCCGCCGACGGTTAAGGGAATAAAAATCGTGCTCGCGACTTCCCGTAAAATATCCGTAAACAGGGCGCGCCCGTCGGAAGAAGCGGTAATGTCGTAAAATACGAGCTCGTCCGCGCCGTTGTCTGAATAATATTTGCCAAGCGCAACGGGCGAAGAAACGTCCGCTAAGCCTTGAAAGTTCACGCCTTTGACTACCCTGCCGTTTTTCACGTCTAAACAGGGAATAATTCTTTTCGTAATCATCTTGCCACCCGTATTGCTTCTTTGAGCGAAATTGCGTTCGTATAATACGCCTTACCGACGATTGCGCCGTATAAATCAAGCTTAGAAAGCCGAAGAATATCGTCTATCGAAGAAACGCCCCCCGAAGCGATAATTTGCACGCCCAGCCGTTCGCTAAGCGTTTTATACAACGCGTGGTTTGCGCCTTGCATTGCGCCGTCTTTGGAAATGTCCGTGCAAATAATCGTCTTCACTCCTTTTTCTTGGAGCTGAGCGCAAAATTCCAAACCGTCCTTTTCCGATTTTTCCGTCCAGCCTTTAATCGCCACTTTACCGTCTTTTAAATCCACGCCTACGGCGATTTTTTCGCCGTATTTTTGCAAGGCTTCGTCTAAAAACTTCTCGTCGTTTACCGCCGCCGTGCCGAGTATCACCCGCCCCACGCCGACGCTTACGTATTTTTCCACCGTTTGCATATTGCGAATTCCCCCGCCGACTTCAACGAACAGCCCGCCTACGCCAACCAGCTTTTCCACCGTTTGCAAGTTAGGCGTTTCTCCGCTCTTCGCCCCTTCCAAATCCACGAGATGCATATACTCCGCGCCCTGCGCTTTAAAATCCCTTGCGATTTCTATCGGGTTTTCGCTGTATACCGTCATTTGCGCGTAGTCCCCTTTGAAAAGGCGTACGGCTTTGCCTTCGAATAAATCAATTGCCGGAAATATTCTCATACCTGCTCCCCCCTTTCCGCAAACGCGCGCAAAATTTTTAAGCCCGTTTCCCCGCTTTTTTCGGGGTGGAACTGACAGCCGTACACGTTGCCTTCCTGCACCGCCGCCGTCAATTTAGCCCCGTATTCCGCCGTTGCAATCACGCTTTTTTCGCAATTTGCTCCGTAAAAGGAATGGACGAAATAAACGTGCTCCCCTTCGGCGAGATATTTAAATAAATCGCTCTTTCTTTCGCCGAAATTTAAGCCATTCCAACCGATATGGGGGATTTTATAACCTGCGGGAATAACGTCGGAAATCGGGCGTATTTCGCCTTTAATCAGCCCTAATCCGTTATGCTCGCCGTATTCGTAGCTTTTTTCAAATAAAAGTTGCATGCCTAAGCAAATCCCGAGCACGGGCACTCCCTTTTTGGCTTGACGGACGACGACTTCGCCAAGCCCCGAAGAAAAGAGCTTATGCGCCGCGTCGCCAAACGCGCCGACGCCGGGCAATACGATTTTTTCCGCGCGTTCGATTATTTCTCTTTCCCCCGACACGACGGCTTTCACGCCTATCGCTTGAAAGGAGCTTTGCAGGGAAAACAAATTCCCCACGCCGTAGTCCACGATAACGATCATCAAAGCACTCCTTTGGTAGACGGGATATCCCCTGCGAATTTCTCGTCGATAGCCGTTGCCTTGCGCATACTCCGCGCCACCGATTTAAAGGTAGCTTCGATAATGTGATGCGCGTTCGAGCCGGAAAACTGACGGATATGCAAATTACACCCTAAATTGTTTGCGAACGCAAACCAGAACTCTTCGACGAGCTCGGTATCGAACGAGCCGACTTTATCGGCTTTGATATCCAGCTCGCAAACGAGAAAGCTTCTGCCTGAAATATCCACCGCCGAAAGCACGAGCGCTTCGTCCATAGGCAAGAAAGTATCGCCGTAGCGGCAAATGCCTTTCTTATCCCCGAGCGCTTCTTTAAAGGCTTGCCCTAAGCAAATGCCGATATCTTCCGTCGTGTGGTGAAAATCCACGTCTTTATCCCCCGTGCAAGCCACGACCAAATCAAACTTGCCGTGCTTTGCAAACAAGGTCAGCATGTGGTCTAAAAAGGCGCAACCGCTATCAACCTTAGATTCTCCCTTGCCGTCTACCGTAAGAGACAGGGAAATTTGCGTTTCTTTCGTGTTTCTTTGAATGTTTGCCGTTCTCATTTCGTTTCCTCCAAAATACTTTTTATCCGTTCGATTAAAATTTCCATTTCTTTTTTACTTCCTACCGTAATGCGGTTATACTCCGCAATTCTCGGCGCAGAAAAATGCCTTACCAAAACCCCTTTTTCTTTGAGTTTTAAATACAGCTCTTCGCCCCCCAGCCGTTCGTGTTTCGCGAAAATAAAATTCGTTTTCGAGCGGGTGAGCGTGAATCCTATTTTTTCAAGTTCCCTTTCCGTCCAAGCCCTATTTTCGATTATCGTTTTGCAATTTTCCTGAAAATACTTCTCGTCGCTGAGCGCGCCAAGCCCCGCCGCCATCGTCATTTTATTCACGTTATACGGGTTCGTCGAATACCGCACTCTCGTCAAATCTTCTATAAGCGCAGGACTGCCCACGCCAAACCCGAGCCGCGCACCCGCCATTGAACGGGATTTGGAAAAGGTTTGCACTACGAGTAAATTCCCGTATTTTTCCGTCAGCGGAATACAGCTTTCTCCCCCGAAATCGACGTACGCTTCGTCCACGACGACCACGCGATTAGGGTTCGCTTTTAAAAGCCGTTCAATTTCCGTTCTCGGCAAGGCAAGCCCCGTCGGCGCGTTGGGATTTGCGATAAACACCGTCCCGTCCGCTTGGATATACTCGTCTACGCACAAAGAAAAATCCTCTTTAAGCGGAATTTCCCGATAGGGTACGCCGTTCAGTTCGGCAAACACCTTATAAAACCCGTAGGTAATATCCGCAAACACGGCGGGGGTGTTCCCGTCGCAATACGCCATAAACGCAAAGTTCAACACTTCGTCGGAGCCGTTCGTCAAAATCACGCAATCGTTAGAAACTCCGCATTTTTCAGCCAAGAGCCCCGCTAATTCCTTACATTCAGGGTCGGGGTATAACATCAGCTTATCCGCTTCCGCTCTCGCCCGCTCGATTGCCTGTGGCGACGGCGGGAAGGGCGACTCATTCGTATTCAGCTTAATATACGCCCGTTCTTTGGGCTGTTCGCCCGGCGTATACGGCTTTAATTTTTGATATTTTTCCGTTAAAAACTTACTCATTGTTCGTCCTCAAACCGCACGACGGCACTTTTCGCGTGCGCCGTCAGGCCTTCTTTTTTCGCAAAGTATTCCACGTCCTTACACACCCGTTCCAGCGCGTTCTTATCGTAGTAAATATACTGCGTTTTCTTCAAAAAATCGTCTACGGACAAAGGGCTTGAAAAGCGCGCCGTACCGCTCGTGGGCAAGGTGTGGTTCGTACCCGCAAAATAATCCCCTAGCGCTTCGGGGCAATACCTGCCCAAGAACACCGAACCTGCGTTTTTCACTTTTTCCAAATAACGGAAAGGCTCGTCCAAACAAATTTCCAAATGCTCGGGCGCAAGCTCGTTCACCACTTCGAACGCTTGGTCTAAATCCCGTACCACGATAATCTTCCCACTCTCGTCAATCGAAGCGCGCGCAATCTCTGCCCGTTCCAAAAGCGGGATTTGCTTTTCTATCTCGCCCGAAACCTTTAAAGCAAACGCCAAATCGTCCGTCACCAGCACCGCGCTCGCCATTTTGTCGTGTTCCGCTTGCGAGAGTAAATCAGCGGCGATATCTTTCGCGCGATTTTTTCCGTCCGCTACTATCATAATCTCGCTCGGTCCTGCAATCATGTCAATCGAAACCTGTCCGAACACTTGCTTTTTCGCTTCCGCCACGAACGCGTTGCCCGGTCCTACGATTTTATCCACTTTCGGCACGCTTTCCGTTCCGTAAGCAAGCGCGGCAATCGCCTGCGCGCCGCCTATTTTATAAATCTCGTCAACGCCCGCTATCTTCGCCGCCGCCAAAATCACGGGGTTGATTTTCCCAAACTTATCGGGGGGCGTGGTCATCACGACCCGTTCAACGCCCGCTATCTTCGCAGGAATCGCGTCCATTAAAACGGTAGACGGATACGCCGCCGTACCGCCCGGCACGTACAGCCCCGCCCTTTCGACGGGTAAAATTTTCTGCCCTACGACTACGCCGCTTTGCTCCGAAAGCTCAAAGCCTTGCCGTTTTTGTTTTTCGTGGAAAGCGCGGATATTTTTTGCGGCTTTTTCAAGGACTTCCAAAAACGCAGGCTCAACGCACGACACCCCGTCTTCGATTTCTTCTTGGGAAACCCGCAACGAAGAAAGTTTTGCCTTATCAAACTTCTCAGTCAGCGCAAACAACGCCCCGTCCCCGTCCTTTTTCACTTCTTCAATAATTTCCGAAACGATAGAAGACACGTCTTTTTTCGCCGTTTCTACCCCGAAAATTTCCGAACGGTTGGACGATAAATCTTGAATAATCTTAATCATTGTTCTATCTCCGTCTGTTTCAAAAGCTCCGCGCGCACCTTTTCGATACGCTCGCTCTTAAACTTAAAATTCGCCTTATTCGCAATCAATCTCGCGCTAATAGCTTGGAATTTTTCAACCACTTCCAGCTTATTCGCCCGTAAAGTCGCCCCCGTTTCTACGATATCCACGATTACGTCGGAAAGCCCTAAAATCGGCGCAAGCTCAATCGAACCGTTCAAATGCACGATATCGATATCCCTGCCCTGCGCGGAATAATACCGCTTTGCTATATTCGAAAACTTCGTTGCAACGGTCAAGGTCTTATTCCGATCGTCTTGAAACCCTTCTTTCGCCGCCACCGCCATATCGCATTTCCCGATTTTTAAATCGAGCAATTCGTAAACGTCGGGGGAATATTCGAGCAAAATATCCTTACCTGCCACGCCGATATCCGCCGCGCCACGCTCCACGTAAATCGCCACGTCCGACGGCTTTACCCAAAAATACCGCACCCCCATTTCAGGGTTTTCAAACACGAGCTTGCGGTTATTCTCTTTAATCGCAGGACACCCAAGCCCCGCCTTTTCGAACATTTCGTATACCTTTTCGCCCAGTCTGCCTTTAGGCAGAGCGACGTTCAATATCTTCATACTTCCGCTCCTTTCGCGCGTTCCAGCCCGTCGAGATACACGGCAAACCCGATTGCGCGCCCGTTCTTTTTCATTTTCTTCATCAACTTATCGTATTGCCCGCCCGAAAGTACGCTCGTCGGCACGCCTTCGACGAACCCTTGAAAGGCTACGCCGTTATAATATTTCCCGTCGTTCACAACGGAAAAATCTATTCGAATTTTCTCCCCCGTCCCCGACTTTTTAAGTAAAGCAAGCACGGTTTTCAATTCCGACACCGCCACGCGCGCCTG
>CAJGCN010000049.1 GCA_904501815.1 uncultured Clostridia bacterium | reverse complement strand
GGAGATCGGGAACGCGATCGAGTGCAGCCGTCACGCCGTGAAGTATTCCATAGCCAAGCTTCAAAAGCTCGGCAAAGTCAGAATCAAGGACAGAAAGCTGTCCTTAGCATAAAAATCAACGTAGAAGGTATCAAATGAGCGGAATCACCGAAAAAAGAAAAGAAGGGTTTGTATTGCTCCCGTATAAGCTTATGAAAGCTTTTAACGGGCGCGTTTTGTCGCCCATCGGTGCGCTCATTGCGGGTACAATTTGGAGCTTTTCGCGCGAAGGAAAGCGTTGCAATTACGGTTATAATACCTTTGAAAAGAAATTGAACGTTTCAAAATCTACGGTCGCACGGCAAATTAAAGAGGTGAAAGCGCGTTCGGATATGCACGTTGAACGGCACGGCGGGAAGTGTAGCGAATACACCAGTTCGTTTGCTCTCGGCGACGGCGCATACATAGACTTCCCCCTGTTTTTGACCAAAACCTTTGAATTTGAGGGGCAAACCGTGAAGCTTACCCCTTCCGAACAGTTGGTACTCGCGCTTGTGTACACGGAAACGAAGGCGCAGAGCGGGCACGGGAAGCTTGTTGGCGGTCCTTCGAAGATTTCGGGAATGCTGCAAGGCGCGGTACAGGCGCGCACGGTACAGGCGATTTTATCCAAGCTCGACGAGCTACGATTGATTTTCCGTCGTAGGCGCAGTATTAACGCGCACAGGCTTGGAGAGTACGTCGCGAATATGAAAGCCTTCCGAAAGATTGAAAAGGCTTGCAAAAAGGCAGAAAAACGCGCTGAGAAGCAAATTCCGCTTTCAAAAGAAGTAATAGACGTCAACGCTAAAAACGATTGGAAAAGATACTACGAATTGAAACGCGATAACGCGCAAAGAGCCGCGCTCTCTTACGAAAATGAAATTCGAAGCAGGTTTCCTGAGTACTTCCAAAAGGATAAAGAGTATAAAATGGCTGAGCTTGCGGAAGTAAAAGCTGTAATGTATGAACCCGAAAAAGCGTTTGAATTTGAAGAAAAGAAAAAGCGTATTGAAATCGAGCGCAACGCGTTGATAGTGCGCTTTGGGATTGTCCCTGAACGCTTGGAAGCAGAATATTATTGCTCCTGTAAACGGTGTTCTGATACGGGACATTTACCCAACGGAGAACAATGCGATTGTTATTCCGAAGGCGGTGGGCTATGAGAAGCGCGTTCGGGATTATTGTAGGAAATGTAGGCGAATTGGATATTAAAAAATAAGCGCGGGTTTCGCGCTGTTTGTCGTGTAGAAAAATGTTGTTCGGCGAGCTGATAGCGCCGAACTTTTTGTTTGCGACAACTACCCTACTAAAAATGAAACTTTGGTATATTCAAAAACTGTTAAGTAAGTGTATTCAAAAATGCGGGGTAGTGTATTACATACACTTAAATATATTTAAATAAATATATACGCGCGCGCACGGGTGCGTGCGTACGCGCGGGGATTGCGCCGCAGGCGGCGCGAGAAGGCTTGAAAACGACGGAACGCCCTGCGGGGCGTTCTGAACGGCGCGCTGGCGCGCCGTGAGAAGGTAGAAACACAACCGCCAGCGCGGACAACGTCGCGCCTGTACGGTTGACTTGCAAAAAAATGATTAAAGCAAAATCCCCTGCGTTTTTGCAGGGGATGAGCGTTTTCGGTTGACGAATTTTGTCGAAAGTGGTATAATATAGACAAGCAGTAAGGGTGAAACCCGAAGGCGGTTAGCACTTCCGACAAAAAGGAGGTGATTTTTATGGGATATGACTTCATTAGATTCTTGACGTTCCTCGTGGACGTCGGAGCCGTGCAAGAATTCCGCGTATCAAAGAGTAAAATCATTGTACACATAAAAAAATAACCGCCCTTAGTTTGGTAGCTGAGACGGTTATTTTTAACCTAAGCGGCTAACCGTTCGACGGTTTCACCTTTGCTGTGGTTTTATTATACCACTACTTTTTGCATTTGTCAATACTTTTTTGAAAAAAATTTGAAAATTGAAAGCGAAAACGGTATTGTGGGTAGAATAATGGAAAGTATTTGTTGAAACCCTTTAAAATAAAGGGATTTTATTTCCTAAGGATCTTGTGGGTAACTCCATGCAGGTTCAATTCCTGTCGACCGCACCACAAAAAAGGAAATCTCGTTTGAGATTTCCTTTTTTGCTTCTCTCGAATACTCGACAGGACTTTATTTTATAAAAATGCAAGTTGAAAAATTGACGGAAAAAGATGGTGTGAAAAAGGTACAATTATTTTTAAAATCCTGTTTCGTGTTGTGCATACTTTTTATTTAATTAATTTAAAAAATAATTAGTTATTATTTCTTAAATATAAATGGTATTCTTGTTCTCTACTAAAAACACCCCAATCAAAACACATAATATATTTCTTAGTTTCTAATGAATAGGCTGTATAAAATGAAATATCGTAATGTTTTGTTGCCCCTGCTATAATTGTTTCACCTAATAAAGCATCAATAAATCCTTTATCGCCTGAAAATCCGGAACAATTATATTTTTCACCTTTGTCTGTTGTTTTTATATAAACATCACTTGTATGAACGTCAAATTCCTTTTTTGTGTTATTTTTGTAAGTGATAGAAACTGTAATATAATATAAACCATATTCTTCTGACGAAAGATCTATATTTTGAATACACCTGATATTATTTACTGTTAAGTCGATATCTTTATAAGATAATGTGTCCCCGATATAATAGTTATTATCTTTTGCATTTTTATTTTCAGATTTATCGTCTGGCGATAGTAAATTAATAATCCAACCTATAATAAAGATTATACTACCTACAATAATAGAAAATATTTTTGCTGACTTTTTATTTTGAGAATTGTCTTCACTCATATAATTACTCCTAATTTCTTTATTTTATATTATTATAGCATAAAATATGGTTATATGCAACCATATTTTTATATATTTTTATAATAAAATTATAGTTGTTAATAACCATATAGGAATAATAACTATGAACAATGTAAATCGTGCAGTAGCTTTAAGGATAGAAGAATTATTGAAAGAAAAGGGGATAACTCGTTATAGGTTAGCAATGAATAGCGGCGTAACGCATTCTACTTTAAAGAATATACTTCACGAAACGGTTAGAGATAATTTATTATCAACCACAATTCTAATTGCGAGCGGTTTTGATATGACAATAAGTGAGTTTTTGGACAGTCCGCTTTTTCATGAAGAAAATCTTAATATTTAAAAGTTTATATATTTATTGTTATGCGCTTTTTTATTACAAATTTTACAAATATTTAATATAAATAGAATAAAAAGGAGTTTTAAATAAATTGAAAAGAAAAATAAAAGATCAATCTTTTTTCATTAGAGATACAATTTTGGGTGTGGGAAAAAGGAACTTTTTTATATATCTAGCAGGATTAATTATTAGTTTTAGCTTTATTATACCTTATTTTTGGTGTGAAAACTCGATAATTTCTATACTTATGTCAATCGGAGCAAGTGGAGTTGGAGCTATCATTTTGGCATATTTTATAGAAAAGGCGGGTATTGCACGAGATAAAGAAAATAAACAATGGAAAAGAGAAAGTTTAATGCAACCAATTATTTTTGATTTGCAAAATAGTTTTTGTTGCTTTGTTTCTCGGTTATATTTACAGGGCTTTAATATTAATTTTTCAAAGAATTTAATTTACAATATAAATGCTTATTGTGAACAAGAAAAAGATAAAATGATTGAATGCGGAAATCCTGAAATTGTTTTAGATTTTAATGTTTCGCGCTTTTTTTCGTATGGTTTATTAAATTACGGGTGTAATGATATTATAAATAATAGATCTAATAATGTATTTTTTGGCATATTTAATGACTATGAGATAAAGACAATCAAGGTTCTTCAAATTCATTATAAAAAAATGCTAAACTCTTCGTCCAAATGGGAATTTATAACGAGTTTACAAGAATTATTATTTGATTTACATGATGAAGTCTTCTTTCAAATTAAATCTATAAAATTAAAGAAAAATGAGAACGATTTGGAGTTTTATTTAGGGGAGAAGAAATTAATTATATTTAAGCCGATTTAATTTAATGGAACTTATTGGTGAAAGTTGTAGCATATTAAAATGTAAAATTCCTAAAATTTTATCTAAATCGGATATAAAAAAAACAGGTGTCTTAGTTGACACCTGTTTTTGCTAAACAAATTTAATCAATGGTGATGATGGTGATGATGGTGATGCGTATGCGGGCGGGGGTGCGATTTTACGCAACATTCTTTTTCGGAACATTCTTCGTTTGACGTTTCCATTTCTATCGTGATATGGTCGATTCCGTGTTCGTTGAGTTCCGCTTTCACGTCGCTTTTGATTTGACTGCTATATTCTTTTACCGCGATATGCAAGCTTGCGCACACCCTTTCTCCGTCTATCGTCCAAACGTGGAAATGATGTACGTCCAAAATCCCGTCGATTTTTAAAATATGTTCTTTTAGCGTTTGGATTTTTATATCTTTTGGCGTTTTGATTAAAAAGATATCCAAAATTTCTTTTAAACTTTTGATTGCGTTAAACAGTATGAAAAGAGCCACGCAGATAGACAGGATAGGGTCTAAAATCCAAAGGTTGGTAAAACGCATAATCACCGCGCCGATTAGAATGACTGCCCAACCGAGTACATCTTCGAGCATGTGCAGATTAACTGCTTTTTGGTTAATGGAATGACCGCCGTGCGTAAAATAGGTGGCGAGCAGGTTGACGATTAAGCCGATTACCGCTAAGATAAGCATATTATTATAATGGATGGAAACGGGGTTGATAAATCTGTCAATCGCGTTATAAATAACGATTCCCGATCCGATTAAAAGAATAACAACGGTGATAAGCCCGCCTAATACCGAATAGCGAGCGTAGCCGTAAGTATAAAGCTCGTCGGGTTTCTTTTTGCTCTTTTTTTCAAATAAGTAAGACAAGCCGATACTCGTTGCGTCGCCGAAATCGTGTACGGCGTCGGAAATAATAGCGATACTACCCGTAAATATCCCGCCTATAATTTCTACGATAGAAAATAATAAGTTCAAAAGAAAGGCTATAAAAATATTTTTTTCCGTTTTCATATTTTTCTCCTTTTTGAAAAAAATTCGGAAGTTAAGAAACTGAGTTTTGGGTTTTCCGAGCGGGGCTTACAGCACGAAGAAATAGTAAATGCCGTATAAGAAAGCTAAATGCAGGGGGTAAAATACGTAGAAGAAATATTTCATATTCCACGTTCCGCGTTCACCGTTATAACAAAGTAAAAGGGGTAAGGCTAAAAATGCGTACCATTGTAAAGCGGGGAACAGGGAAGTTTCTACGAGCATAAACAGGCAGGGGAGCAAAGACAACACCCGAACGGGCAAACAATCTAATTTTTGCAAAAAGGCGGGGGCAGGTACGCCACGAAAATCAAAAAGGCTGACGAATACGGGAGTCATAACGCCCCAAAATCCGTAGTCTATGGGCGTTAGATAGCAAAGCCAAAAGGTTAAGCCCACCCCGCTGGCAAACACGAAAAAGAAAAAGACGGTTTCTGCTACGGGCGCGTTTTCAAAAAGACGTTTTTTAAAGGCTTGCAAAGCGTAGATAATCAAAACGGAGAAGGAAAAAGTGATAAGTATCGAAGCCATCGGAGTATTCGGCACAGCGATTCTTACGACTATTTCGCAAAGTACGGCAAGCCCTGCTAAAATCGAAAAATGCCGAGATTTATTTTTGGTGTACCGACAGCCTTCCGAAATAAAAAACGCAAACACGGGGAAAGACAACCGACCGATTTTCCTAAAAAGGAAATGGGAAGTCGGGTAGAAAATCGCGCCGATATGGTCGATTAGCATAAGCAAGGTGGCGAGAATTTTCAAGGCGTTTGCGTTTAGGAAAGGGAATTTTCGTAAAGGGGCGACGCTTATCATTCTTCTTGCTCCGAAGAAGGAAATGCGCCGTATTCTATTCCTTTCTTGTTCAATTTTCTTTGAAGCTTTTCTTCGCGAAGAGCTTGTTTTTTATCGAGTTTTTCTTGCTTTTTGCGTTCTTTGTGTTCGCTTACTTTCTTTTCTAAATACACCCTTGCTTTAGATTTTTCCTTTTCGGGCGCAATTTCTTGCCCCGTCATTTTCTTGAAGAAATTCCCGACCGTGCGCACGGGCTTAGTAATCGTTTCCATGTCGGCTTCCAAGCCTGCAACCAAAAGGCTAAGCCTTGCGCCGACAAATTTTTGCACGAACGAAAAGATAAGGTTAAACACCCAAAGCGCAATCATCATTGCCGAGAAAATCACGGAAAATACGCTTACGTTTTTTGCCGTGTAGCACAGCCCGTAGACGGCGACGGCAAGGTTGAAAAGCTGAATAAGACGTTTGCTCCAAGCATAAATTTCCATTCCGAGTTTTTGCATTTTTCTGCCGTCGGGGGATTTACCCCAAGCGGTTGCGAACAGGTAAAAGAGTAAATACCCGATACTGAGCGTAAGCAAAATCCCGTTGACAACCCAAAGCCCGCGCATAGTGGCGAGCGCGTAGATTAAATAAGCGATATAAACGGTTTGCGTGGCAACGCGCAGTACGAAAAACGCTTTTTTGAAATCGTTTAGAACTTGCTGAATTGCCGTTTTTGTGTAGTCGAGCATAAGCACTCCCCTTGTAAAAATAAATCTATACTATGATTATACACGAAAAGAATAGAAAGTCAAACGGAAAAGTAAGCAAAATACTCGGAAAATTTTTCCGAGTATCGCACTTTTTTAAAAATTTTATTTTACGCTGAATAATAAATCGTAGTAAGTAGGGAAAGGCCAGTATTCTTTGGCGCAAAGCTTTTCCGATTCGTCGGCGTATTTGCGCACCTTTTCCATGTCGGGAACGACGACGTACGCCGTGCGTTTTGCCGCTTCGAGTTCGTCTTTGGGCATATCGGCAAGGTCGGCTTCGAGTTTTTTAACCGCCGTCATCATATTTTCGTTCGCGCACACGAGCGACTTAATCAGCGTTTCTTCTTCTAAATAGGGCAAAGACGAGAACAACGCTTTTTTTGCCGTGAGATTTTCGCAGAGCTTTGCCGAATAGGAAGATACGGCGGGATAGATTTGCTTGGTTGCCATATCGATTGCCGTCAACGCTTCTACGCGGATATTTTTCACGTAGTTTTCAAGCTGTATTTTTGCTCGCGCAATCGCTTCGTTTTTCGTGTATACCCCCTGACGAACGAACACGTCTACGTTTTCTTTTTTGAAAAGTTCGGCAACGGCGTCGGCGGTTGTTTTTAAGTTTAACAAGCCCCTGCGTGCCGCTTCTGCTTCCCATTCAGGGCCGTAGCCGTTGTAATTGAAGATAATGCGGTGGTGTTTTTTGAGCAATTTTTCCGTGTAGGCTTTGAGCGCAGGTTCGAAGTCTTCGGCTTTTTCTAGCTTTTCCGCCGCTTCTTGGAATGCTTCCGCAACGATCGTGTTTAAAACGATATTCGGGTCGGCAACCGAAGCGGACGAACCGAGCATACGGAATTCGAATTTATTGCCCGTGAACGCAAAAGGCGACGTACGGTTTCTGTCGGTGGAATCAATCGGGAAAATAGGGGATTCGGGTACGCCGATAGACCCCCTTGCGGATTTGTGCGGAACGTAGTTTTTGCCTAATACGATAGAGTCTACGATTTCGCCAAGCTCGTCGCCTAAATACACGGAAAGGATAGCGGGGGGAGCTTCACCGCCCCCTAAGCGGTGGTCGTTGGAAGCAGACGCTACGCACGCTCTAAGCAGAGCTTGGTATTTATCTACCGATTTAATCACGCAAGCTAAAATGAGCATAAACATAGCGTTTTGCTCGGGGTGGTCGCCCGGATCGAGCAAGTTGAGCTTGGTCGTGGACAGCGACCAGTTGTTGTGTTTTCCGCTACCGTTAATACCTACGAAAGGTTTTTCGTGCAACAGACAAGCGAGTTTGTGCTTTTGCGCGACTTTTTTCATTAAGTCCATCGTCAGCTGATTGCTATCGACGGCAAGGTTCATATTCGTAAAGATAGGCGCAAGCTCGTGCTGTGCGGGCGCGGCTTCGTTGTGTTTGGATTTGGATAAAATCCCGTATTTCCAAAGGGTTTCGTCTAAGTCTTTCATAAAGTCGGATACCCGTTGTTTAAGCGCGCCGAAATAATGGTCGTCAAGCTCCTGTCCCTTAGGCGCGGGGTTGCCAAACAGCGTTCTGCCCGTTAAAACGAGATCTTCGCGTTTTTTATACACTTCTTCGTCAACAAGGAAATATTCTTGTTCAGGGCCTACCGTCGTATTCACTTTAAGCGCTTCAATCCCGAACAGCTTTAAAAGCCGTTTCGCCGCTCTGTCGATTGCCGTCATAGATTTCAACAGGGGAGATTTTTTATCTAAGGTTTCCCCTGTGTAGGATACGAAAATCGTGGGGATATACAGCGTTCCGTCTTTTACGAACGCGGGCGAAGTGGGGTCCCAAGCGGTGTAGCCCCTTGCGGCGCAAGTCGCGCGAGAACCGCCCGACGGGAAAGAACTTGCGTCAGGTTCTCCGACGATTAAGGATTTACCCGTCAAACGCATAATCACGGAATCCCCGCCTGCCGGCTCGATAAAGCCGTCGTGTTTTTCCGCCGTTAAGTTCGTGAGCGGTTGAAACCAGTGGGTGTAGTGGGTTGCGCCTTTGGATAAAGCCCAGTCTTTCATTGCTTTCGCAACGGTGTCCGCAATCGTCATATCAATCGTTTCGCCTGCGTCAATCGTGTTGCGGAGCGAACGGTATACGTCCAGCGGTAAAGTGCTTCTCATAACGACGTCGTTAAAGACGTTTTCACCGAAAATTTCGGGTACGTTCATAGTTTTTCCTGCCTTTTCTTTGGTTTTTAATAAAGTTTACGATATGATTATAGTCAATTCTTTCAAAAAAGTCAATAAAAATACTCTATTTCGACGTTCTTTCTCAAAAAAATGTCCTTTTTAGGGATTTTACTTTATAAAACTACGCTATTTTATTTAAAAACTTGATAAAATCAAGAGAAAACTTTAAAAAATTACGGCAAACCCCGTTAGATTCACCGTTGAAATTAAGAAGTAAGCGTTTTTAGGGATTTTCTTGCGCCTTTATCGCCCGTTTTTTCTCCGTTTCCGCTTTGGAAAATTTACAACCGCAAAAATCTTGACGGTATAAACCGTATTCTTTGG
>CAJGCN010000048.1 GCA_904501815.1 uncultured Clostridia bacterium | reverse complement strand
GGTTATCAATGCGGCGCGGACTATGCGGAAGGCTTCCGTCAATGTCAAGTGTATTTAAAAGGCACGACGAAACGTTTGTTGCCGTAAAATAAAAAATAAATATAAAATAAGGAGAAAACATTATGAACTTTAATTCAACGGTAAAAGGCTCTGCGCTCGAAGGCTTCTATCCCGCAGGTTGGGATTTTGACAAAATCGACGCGTGTATCGACGCGCCCGAAAAGATTACGGAACGCCAAGCGCATTGGAACAAAGGTTTTACGCCTATTTCTTGCGATTCGCTCGGTGAATTTGAAACGTATATGGGGCACGAAATCGCGCAACAAATTAAGCTTGCGAAGGAAAGAAAAGAAAAGGTAGCCTTCATTCTTCCCGTAGGTCCTATGGGTATGTATAAGTGGGTGGTCTACTTCTTAAAAGAATGGAAAGTTTCTTGCGAACACGTGTATACTTTCAATATGGACGAATGGGCGGATTCCGAAGGCAACACCCTTGCTCCCGACAATACGGGCGCATTCCAATACGCTATGGAACAAGCTCTTTTCAACCCTCTCGGGGAATTGACTGTACCGAAAAATCAACGCAACTTTGCAACGAAAGAAAATCTTCCTACCTATCCTGAAAAGATTGCCGCGCTCAAAAAAGAAGGCGCGAAATTGATTTTGGTATACGGTATCGGCAGAATGTGCCATATCGCGTTCTGGGAACCCCAGTTTGCAGGCGAATATTCTTCCGCAGCGGAATGGGAAAAGCAACCGTATAGAATTGCGGCGAAAATTCACCCCTTGACGGTTGAACAAAACGCGTTGACGAGCTTTAAATCGAGAACTACGCTCGTTCCTTGCCGTGCGAACACGATCGGACCCGGCTTATTCTTGCAAGCAGACTACGCTATCGGCGGTGCAGACGGTACGCTCGGTCGCGGTATGCAATGGCAGGGTATGTCCCTTTGGATGACCCTTCGCTACGGCGCGACTCCTTGGATTACGTCGTCGTATATTCCCACCCTTGCAGGGAAACTCTTCTTCTTGAAAGACCTTGCAGGTCCGCTCGTTGCGGAATGTAATTAAAAAAGGTGTACTATGAGAAAGGGCATAGCCGTCGCGGGTACGACGCTCGTTGACAAAATCTATGAAATTTCCGCGTATCCGTCGTCGGGAGAATTGACGCAGATCTCAAAAATCAAATTCTCCGTCGGCGGGTGCGTGCCCAACACCGCTTCGGATATTAAAAATATCAACCCTGATTTGCCCGTCTACGCTATCGGCAGAATAGGCGCGGATAGCGACGGGGACTACGTTAAAAAAACGCTTACCGATTTCGGCGTAGACGTTTCCTTGTTCGTGCAGTCGGAAACGGAGAAAACGAGTTTTACCGACGTAATGAGCGTGGTCGGCGGTCAACGCACCTTTTTTTGCTACGCAGGCGCGGGCGCAGAGTTTGGCTTAGAGGATATTCAGTTTGATAAACTCAGCGTAAAAATGCTCCACTTAGGGTATTTTCTGCTCTCAAAAAAAGTAGACGAAGGGGACGGTATCAAAATTCTACAAGAAGCGCAAAAGCGCGGAATTTCCACGTCTATTGATCTCGTTAGCGAAAACTCCGACCGTTATTCTATCGTCTTGCCTTGCTTGCCGTATACGGATAATTTAATTATCAACGAAGTGGAAGCGGGAAAATTGACGTCGATTGAGCCAAAACGGGAAAACTTACCGTTGATTGCTCGCAAACTC
Organism: uncultured Clostridia bacterium; assembly: GCA_904501815.1. Taxonomy (GTDB): domain Bacteria; phylum Bacillota; class Clostridia; order Christensenellales; family Borkfalkiaceae; genus Scatosoma. Next base: position 7,464 of record CAJGCN010000048.1, on the reverse strand, counting down.
AGCGAAAAAGGGGTAAAACAACGGGTGATTATCCATACGCCCGAACTTTCCGTATGTTATCATAACGGAAACCTTACGTTGCTCCCGTCCTTTGATTTGCCTGCAGGGTTTATTAAAGGTACGACGGGCGCAGGCGACGCGTTTTGCGCTGGTTCGCTCGTGGCAATTCACGAAGGATTGTCCGACGAAGAAGTTTTACGCTACGGTTCGATTGCGGCAACCGCATCTTTATGCGTTGCGGATGCGACGAGCGGTGTGATGGAACTGTCAAAAATGCAAAAAATTTGCGAAAATCTCAAAAGGAAAGTGATTTAATTATGTTAGTAAATTTAAAAGAAATTCTTGAAATAGCAAACCAACAAAAAACGGCTATCGGTATGTTCAACGCAACTGGTTTCGACAGTTTGCAAGCTGTCGTTGCGGCGGCGGAAGAACTCAATCAGCCCGTCATTATCGCGCACGCCGAAGTACATAACGTATATAACGATATTTCAATGGTCGGACCTGCAATGGTTGCGGTTGCAAAAAATGCGAAAGTACCCGTATGCGTACATCTCGATCACGGCACGTCGCTCGATATGATTTATAAATCCTTGCGTTTAGGCTTTACGTCGGTGATGATCGACGCGTCTGCTTTGCCGTATGCGGAAAACGAAGCGTTGACGAAATCAGTTGTGGAAATTTCTCACGCAATGGGCGTAAGCGTAGAAGCGGAACTTGGTCGGCTTGTCACGGGCGAAGCGGGAAGCAAGGAAGAAAACAACGCGGATATGAAAGCGGAAGACTTCTATACCCGTCCCGAAGAAGCGAAAATTTTCTGTGAAAAGACGGGCGTAGACGCGCTTGCTATCGCGTTCGGTACGGCGCACGGTTTTTATACCGCGCAACCCAAGTTGGATTTCGACGTCGTGAAAAACGTTGCGGCGGCAACGGGCTTACCGCTCGTTATGCACGGTGGCAGCGGGGTGTCGGACGAAGGCTTTAAAAAGGCAATCGAAAACGGTATTCGCAAGATTAACTATTATTCGTATATGTCTAAAGCTGGCTACACGGCGGCAAAGGCTGTGATTGCGGAAGGCAAAACGAGTTATTTGCACGACGTGGAATACGCGGCAATGCAAGCAATGAAAGAAGACGTGAAGAAGGCAATCAAAGTCTTTGCAGGTCTGAAATAAAAACTCTTTTACGCGCTAAAAACGCCGTTAAAACCGCTATTAAATAATCTCTCCGTAAAATTTGCGGGGGGATTTTTTGGTAAAAAAAATGTATATAAACGCTTTAAAACACTTGACATAGGGATAGGTGCGTGGTATTATAGTATACGTTAGGGCGCGTGCCTTTCACGTAAGTACGATTGAGTGAAAAACGACGGAGAACGAATGATTAAAAAGATAAAAACACTGTTTATAAAGTATCCCGTTTTGGGAGAGATTTTTCGTTTTTGCGTCGTAGGCGGTATTGCAACGGTCGTAGACTTTTTCGTGATGGGCGTAGTGCTTTATTTTTTTGAGCCGTCTTTATATCCGAACTTTTTCCATGTATTTATCGGCGGAAAGGCAGAATCGTCTTTGACGGCGAATATGGTCGGCACGGGCTTAGGTTTTCTTATAGGTTTGCTCGTCAACTATGTGTTGTCGGTTTGGTTTGTGTTTATTTGTAAAGGCAATTCCAAAACCGCACTCGGTTTTTTAGAATTTGCGCTGTTGTCGGCAGTGGGGCTGGGTTTACACGAGCTTGGTATGTACGTATTAAATTCTTTATGCGGAATGAACGAATGGATTGTAAAAATTTTAATGACGGCAATCGTACTCGTTTATAATTACGTATCGAGAAAATTATTTATCTTTAAAGAAAGAAAGCCGATAGAAAACAAAGGAGAAAGCGAATGAAAAAAATCAGTATCGTCGTGCCGTGCTATAACGAAGAAAAAGCCCTCGCTTTTTTCTATCAAGAAACGGAACAGGTCATTTCTCAAATGCCTGGCTGTACGTTTGAGTATTTATTCGTGGACGACGGGTCGAAAGATAAAACGTTAGAAGTAGTAAAATCGTTTGCGGAAAAAGACGAAAAGGTGCGTTATTTATCCTTTTCTCGTAATTTCGGAAAGGAAGCCGCTATCTACGCCGGCTTGAAGAATGCAACGGGGGATTTCGTTGTTTTAATGGACGCCGATTTGCAAGACCCGCCTTCACTTCTTCCCCAACTTTACGAAGCGGTGAAAGACGGGGAATACGATTGCGCCGCGCTTCGTCGGGTAAACCGAAAAGGCGAACCGCCTATTCGCTCGTTTTTCGCCAGAAAGTTTTATAAACTTATGAATAAAATCAGCGACGTTGAACTCGTTGACGGCGCACGGGACTACCGTATGATGAGCCGTAGGTTTGTGGAAGCCGTTTTGAGCTTAGGCGAAAAGAACCGTTTTTCAAAAGGTATTTTCGGTTGGGTAGGGTTTAAAACCAAATGGTTTGAATATGAAAACGTAGAAAGAGTAGCGGGCGAAACGAAATGGTCGTTTTTTAAATTGTTTAAGTATTCTTTGCAGGGTATCGTTTCTTTCTCTTCGTCCCTTTTGCAAGTGGCTACCGTATTCGGCTTACTTCTTCTTGCGCTTTCCGGTATCGCGTTAATAACGTTGACTGTTTTACAAATTGCGTTAACGGGTATACCCGTTTGGAGTTTTTTGCTTTGCGCACTCGGCGCAGGAGTGGGGATTATTTGTTTCTTTATGGGTGTTCTCGGATTATACGTGGATAAAATTCACACGGAAACGAGAAATCGTCCTATTTATATAGAACGCGAAGGAAATATTGAAAAATGAAAACGGTGAAATTAAAAAAATTTTACGATAAAATCGACGGAATCAAGCTTGGCAAAAGTTTATTAGTCTTGCTGGCGGTTTCCGTCGGTTCTTTGTTTTTATGTCTGTTGCCTTTTTTGATTAAAGGAACGTATACCCTTTGGACGGGTGGTTCTTGGGGGCTTGGCGGGGCTGCGCGTGATGCGGTAAATCAGCATTTAACTTTTTTAGTGCATTATCGGAAAGAAGGTTGGCTTCAAGCAATAGGCAACTACGATTTTTATAAAGGACTTGGGGAAGATTATATGACGAGCGGGAGCTTCCTTGCGTTATTCGACCCCTTTAACGTTGTGTTTTTTCTGTTGCCGTTTAGCGATAAAATGAATTATACGCTTGTCATGGCGTTGAAACAGTTGACCTGTGCGTTTACGATGTTTTTATATTTGCATTATAAAAAAGTAGGAAACGGCAAGGGGATAATTATATCGGTGGCGTATATGCTTACGGGCTTTACGGCGTTTACTTTCGTTAGACATTACAATTTAACGGCAGGACCTATTTATCTTCCGCTTGCGATTATGGGGCTCGAAAAAATTATTGCAAAGCAAAGACCCTATCTTTTTATCGGTGCGATCTTCTTTTGCTTATTGACGAATTTTTACGTATTCTTTTCACTGAGCTTATTTTGCGTGGCGTATGCAATTGCTTATTGGTATTTGCGCGTTCGGGAAGAAGGGGAAACGCCGTCGGTGAAAAACTTCTTTTCTCGATTGCTTCCCGTGCTTGGGGTATATTTGCTTGCGATTGGGCTTGCCGGCTTTGTGCTTTTACCGAATATTTACGGCTTTTTTAATTCTGCGAGAAGTTCGTCGAAAGGCTTGGAATTTTTTTCTTTCGATACCTTTTATTCGCAATTCCGATCTCTCGTATTTTCTACGACGGGCGCGCATTATAGCGTAATGTCTCTTAACGTCGGCTTTACCGTTCTCGGCGTTTACGCTTTTTCTAAGCGAAACGAACGTACGCGAATTTACGCGTGGTTTGTCGTGGCGTTGACCGTAGGATATCTTTTCCCTGCTTTTGGCTACGCTATGAATATTTTTAATTACAGCAACAACCGTTGGTCGTACGGATTAAGCTTTTTTACCTTCGTTTTGATAGCCTTACAATCCAAAGAAGAAACTACGGACGAAGCGTTTGGGGATAAACAAACGTCAAGGGTCAACGAAACGTTGCTCGTTTATTTCGGCGTAGTTGTCCTTTCCGCTCTTTTGGCGTTTTTTGAAAAATCTGGTTGGTCGCTTTGGAAAATTCTGCTTTCTTTGTGTTTGGTGGGCGCGGTCGTTGTCAGCTTGTTTTTTTGGCGAAAAAGCGGTAAGAAAATTTTATGGTTTCAAAAATTTTATAAACCTACCGTGTTGTTCACCCTTTCGTTCGTTTTAACCGTAGGTTGCGCGTTTGGGTATTACAGTGTATACTCCACACAATTTAACGGCGCAACGGAATATGCGAAGTTGTTTTCAACGCAAGAACAGTATCTTTCCAAAAAGAACGCAGAAGAATATTTCCGTTCGGATTCCGCTACGGAAGAAAGATGGTATTCAACCTTTTCAAATAGTGGACTGAATAATCGTTATTATTCTACGAAAGCGTATAATAGCATTTCTAATAAATACGTTTATGAATTTTTGAAAGAAAACGGAGTGTATAATCCCACGCAAAACTTAGGGATTTCAGGCTTGGACGAGCGCTGGGCGTTGCAAAATTTGCTTTCCGTGAAGTATACTTACAATGCGCGCGGTGGCTACGGGTTCTCTCCTGTTTTGGGAATGGAAGAACTCTTTGAAAACGAGAATTATCTCCCGCTCGGCTTTATAATGGATAAAACTTATTCCAAAGAATATTATCTTTCTTTATCTACGTTAGATAGGCAATATCTTTTATTAAACGGCGTAGTCTTAGAGCAAGAGAAAGGCTCGGCGGACGGTTCTTATGAAAGTAATTTAACGGTTGAAACGATTGCGCGTGGCGAAAAGGGATATACTCTTAAAAAGGGCGAAAAGCTGTGTTTTTCAGGAATCGGTTATCAAGAGAAAGAAATTTATATCGTTATTCACGGGGTAAAAGAAGTTTCTAAAAGCTCCCTTTTGAACGTGCGGTGCGGGAATATCGTAAAGCAGTATTCTTTTGCGAAAAAAGGCAATTTAATGTATAGCGATCAAAGAGATATTTATTTGCATTTTCTAAACGATAGCAACGATATCAACGTGGAACTTGAACTCATTTCGGGAACGGAAATTTCCTTTGACTTTGCGGAATTGCATACGACGGATAAGCAAAAAAATCAAACGTTAATAGAAAGTTTTTCTAAAAAAGAAACTTTGCAGGATTTGAAAATAAAAAGCAACGCAATCACGGGCAAACTGCGCGCAGATAAGTCTGGATATTTGCTTTTAACCATTCCGTATTCGGACGGTTGGAGTGCTTATATAGACGGCAAAAAGGCGAAAGTCCTTCGAGCCGATACGGCGTTTTTAGCGGTAAAAGTAGAAGAAGGGCAACACGAAATTGAATTTTGCTACGAAACGCCTTATTTAAAAACAGGTAGTATTCTTTCTTGTGGCTGTATAGTAGGGTTGGTAGCTTTAATAATGGTTAGCGAGATAATGCGCCGTAAAAAAACAGAAGAATAGGAAAAATCTAAAAAGCGTTTGTCGAAAGACAGGCGTTTTTTGCTTGCCTTTTTTTGGAATTTACGCTATACTGATAGCGATAAAAATTTATCGATAAAAGGAGTATTAATCGTGGAAAAAGAAATTTCTAAGGCGACGGTGGCGAGAATGCCCTTATATCTTCGTTTTTTGCAGGAAGAAAATTTAAAAGGCTCAACGTACATTTCTTCGGCGGTTATTGCACAAAATATTTCCGTATCGGCGGTGCTTGCGAGAAAAGACCTTGCGCTCGTTTCGTCCGAAGCGGGCAGACCGCGATTAGGTTTTCGGGTCAATCGCTTAATCGCAGATATTGAAAAATTTTTAGGCTACGATAGCGAGTCCAACGTAATTATCGTGGGCGCGGGCGGGTTAGGCAGAGCCTTTTTAGGCTACGAAGGGTTTAAGCCGAACGGGCTGAATATCGTTGCGGCGTTTGATTGCAACGAAAAACTAATCGGAACGGAAATTTCGGGTAAGCCCGTTTTGTCAATGGACGAGTTAGAAACCTTTATCACGGAACGAAAAATCCGTATAGGCATTATCACCGTACCCAAAAACGCGGCGCAAGAAATTTTAGACAGAATGGTTCGTGCAGGCGTAAAAGCCGTTTGGAACTTTGCTCCCGCGCCCTTGCGCGCGCCGAAAGGTATCGTGTTGCAAACGGAAGACCTTGCCGCTTCGCTTGCGATTTTGGCGGGTAAGGTTTGTAAAATAGCCGAAGATCGTTAATAAACGCCCCTTTTTGCGAAAAGGTGGCGGAAAGGGGGAATATATGAAACATTTAACAGTCAACGACGAGAACTCTTTTCGTCGAGTTTTAGCGTCCGTTCGAGAGGCGCAACGTATCTTTTCGACCTATTCGCAAGAACAGGTCGATAAAATCTTTTTTGCGGCGGCAAAGGCGGCGAACGCCGAGCGTATTCCGCTTGCAAAGTTAGCGGTGGAAGAAACGGGTATGGGGGTTTTTGAAGATAAAGTACTCAAAAATCACTATGCGGCGGAGTATATCTACAACCGCTATAAAAACGAAAAAACCTGCGGGGAAGCCGAACGCGACGAAGCCAACGGTTATATCCGTATGTACGCGCCCGTAGGCGTAGCGGCGGCAATCGTACCCACCACAAACCCTACGTCGACGGCAATTTTTAAAGCCTTAATCGCCTTAAAAACGCGGAACGGGATTATCTTTTCACCGCATCCCCGCGCAAAAAAATGTACCGTTGCAACGGCGAAACTTATTTTAAAAGCGGCGGTGGAAGCGGGAGCTCCCGAAGGGATTATCGGGTGGATTGACGAGCCGAGCGTTGAGCTTAGCGCGCTTGCTATGAAAGAAGCCGATATTATTTTGGCTACGGGCGGACCGCAAATGGTGAAAGCCGCATATTCGTCGGGAAAACCCGCTATCGGAGTTGGGGCGGGGAACACGCCCGCCGTTATTGATCGCTCTGCGGATATTCCGCTTGCCGTTTCTTCGGTGCTTCATTCAAAAACGTTTGATAACGGTATGATTTGCGCATCCGAACAATCGGTAATCGTTGCGAAAGAAATTTACGAGCCGTTCAAGGCAGAAATGCAAAAGCGCGGTGGATATTTTTTAAGCGAGAGCGAAGCCGAACGTTTGCGTAAAGTTATCGTCGTAGACGGAAAATTAAATGCAAAAATCGTTGGGCGTACGGCAAAAGAAATTGCGGATATGGCGGGAATTACCGTTTCGGACGAATGTAAAGTGCTCGTCGGGGAAGTGAAAAGCGTAGGCGAAGAAGAACCGTTTGCGCGCGAAAAGTTATCGCCTGTTTTGGCAATGTACCGTGCGGAAACTTTCCAAGACGCACTCGAAAAAGCCGATGCGCTCGTGTATGCGGGCGGGATAGGGCATACTTCGTCTATTTATATCGACGAGCGGGAAATTGAGCGTTTGACGGCGTTCCGTGAAAAGATGAAAACGTGCCGTAT
>CAJGCN010000047.1 GCA_904501815.1 uncultured Clostridia bacterium | reverse complement strand
GCGAAAAAAGACGAGAACGGGAATTTAGTGGAAACGCAAGAGCATACGGGTCTTTGGGCTTGGAAACATTATCATAAAGACGACGGCACGACGACGTATACCGAGCTGAAAGGGGAAATCGTTATGGATATGGTAGACTTTTCCTACGTCCCCGAAAAGCAAGTTTTAACGGACGTTTCGCTGTATGCAAAGCCCGGTCAAAAAATCGCGTTCGTCGGTGCAACGGGCGCAGGCAAAACGACGATTACTAACCTAATCAACCGTTTCTACGATATCGCCGACGGCAAAATTCGCTACGACGGTATCAATATCAATAAAATCAAAAAGAGCGATTTACGCCGTTCTCTTGGGATAGTTTTGCAAGACGTGAACCTGTTTACGGGCACGGTTATGGAAAATATACGCTACGGCAGATTAGACGCGACGGACGAAGAATGTATCAACGCCGCGAAGCTAGCAAACGCGCACGATTTTATCTCCCGTTTGCCCGACGGCTACGAAACTATGCTCCAAAACAACGGCGCGAACTTGTCGCAAGGTCAACGCCAGCTCTTATCGATAGCCCGCGCGGCGGTTGCAGATACCCCCGCTATGATTTTAGACGAGGCTACGTCGTCTATCGACACGCGCACGGAAGCGCTCGTGCAAGACGGTATGGACAAATTAATGCAAGGCAGAACGGTATTCGTAATCGCCCACCGTTTATCGACGGTTAGGAACTCGGATGCGATTATGGTTCTTGATCACGGCAAAATCATTGAGCGTGGCACGCACGAACAACTCTTAGAAAAGAAAGGCACGTACTATCAATTATACACGGGCATGTTCGAACTTGAATAAATAGTAAGAATAAAAAGCTCCACTCAACCGCGAGTGGAGTTTTTCGATTGAACCTTCTCCTGCGGGAGAAGGTGTCGTGAGCGCGAAGCAGAGCGAGCCGAACGACGGATGAGGAGTTTTGCCTGTTGGGCGTAGGCGTGGCAATCTCGCCCCCGTCATTGCGAGCCTTTGCAAAAGGCGTGGCACTCTCTTTTATTTTTCCTCGTTCTTTTTCATTTCTTCAATGCGTTTTAAAATTTTCTGAAAGAGTTCTTCTTCCTTTTTCCCATAGCTGTCATCAATCAATAAATCAATTTCGTCTTGAAAATATCCTTTCCGTTTACGCTTGGTTTTTCCGCCAAGCTTTTTTATTTTGCACATAAAAATCCCTACCCTTTTAAATACTTTTCTTATAGTTTACTACAAACTAACAAAAAAAGCAACTACTAAACTAAGGCTAAGCAAAATTATTTCAAAAGAGCGTATACTAAGCGTATATTTAGTATAGGTGGCGATTAAAAATGAAATTGATGGAAGCGGTTGCGGAAAGAGTAAAAGAATTATTAGCGGAAAAAGGAATAACGGCGTATAGGCTTTCTGTGTTGTCGGGGATTAGTGAAGCTACGATTAGCGATATTAAATTAATTCGTAATCAATCAGTTGGATTAAATATCGTGCAAGCTTTGGCGCACGGAATGAAAATAGGATTAATAGAATTTTTTAACAGTCCGCTGTTTTCTTATGAAAATATAGTCGATTAACTTGCATTGCTATTTTTCGGGGCGTATTTTAGGTAAGCTGTTGAAAATTGATTTCTAAACAGGAGAGAAGTATAATGAAACTGATTGAAGCAGTAGGTAAACGTTTAGACGATTTATTGATAGAAAGGAATTTAAAACAAAATCATTTAGCGAGAGCAGGCGGAATACCCCGTTCTACTATTTGCGTGATTAGGTCGGCAAAAAAGAAATCTGTAAATTTAGATAGCGTTTATCAAATTTGCGCGACCTTAGGGATAAGTTTAAAAGACTTTTTCGACGACCCGATTTTTGACGAAGTTTCCGATTAAAAATACTGCGTTCGAAATTTAGGACAAGGAGTATTGTAATGAAACTTGTAGAAGCTATTGGGAAAAGAGTGAAACAATTATTAAAGGATAGAAAATTGAGTTTGTATAAATTATATAAATTAGGCGGAGTACCGCGTTCTACCGTTAGCGATATTATTTTAGTGAAAAAGAAAAGAGTAAGCACGGATACCGTTTATCAAATTTGCGCGACCTTAGGAATGACTTTGCAAGAGTTTTTCAGCGACCCGATTTTTGACGAAGTATCGGACTAAAGATTCCCACGCTTCGCTCGGAATGACAAACGGACGGTAATTGCGTTCCCGTCACGGAAAGCCTTTTCCGCGCTGTCATTGTGAACGAAGTGCGACAATCTCGCGGAAAAGGCGTGCAATCTCTGCCCGTAGCCTTCCCCTGTGGGGGAAGGTGTCAGCGCGAGCTGACGGATGAGGAGTATAGAAATTCTACCGTATTTCCCTGCAAACGAAATTTCACCGAGGGCGACCCTTGCAAAGGGTTGCGTTTTTTTTTTAAGTATGCTATAATATCCAAAATAAATCTTATTCGGAATTACTTATGAACAACGAATTTTTCTCTTTTGAACTAATCAAAACCGACCCCGAAACGGGCGCAAGAGCGGGTGTTTTACACACTCCGCACGGAGATATCGAAACTCCCGTGTATATGCCCGTTGGCACGCAAGCGACTGTCAAAGGGGTATTTCCGCGCGATTTAAAAGAAGCGGGTTCGCAAATTATTTTGTCGAATACCTACCATTTATATATGCGACCTGGCGACGAAATCGTAAAAAACGCAGGCGGACTGCATAAGTTTATGAACTGGGACAAGCCCATTTTGACGGATAGCGGTGGGTTTCAGGTCTTTTCTCTTGGCAATTTGAATAAAATCACCGACGAAGGCGTACAGTTTTCTTCCGCCGTTGACGGGAGCAAACACTTCTTCACCCCCGAAAAGGCGATACAAGTCCAACAAAACTTAGGCGCGGATATCATTATGGCGTTCGACGAATGTAGCGAATACGGCTATACGCACGCTCAAGCCAAATCGGCAATGAAACGGACGGCGGCGTGGCTTGAACGTTGCTATAAATTCCACGACAAACCCGAACAGGCGCTCTTTCCTATCGTGCAGGGGAATATGTATAAAGACCTGCGCGCGGAAAGCTTAGAACGCACTTTGCCTTTCGTCAAGCACGGGATTGCAATCGGCGGGCTTTCCGTCGGAGAACCCAAACCCTTAATGTATGAGCTTTTAGACGATTTACAGCCCAAGCTCCCGACCGACGTACCCCGCTATTTAATGGGGGTCGGGTCGCCCGATTGCTTAATTGAAGGCACTCTTCGCGGAATTGATATGTTCGACTGCGTGCTCGCCACCCGTATTGCAAGAAACGGCACGGCGATTACTTCGCGCGGCCGTGTGGTCGTGCGCAACGGCAAATTCAAAGAAGACTATTCCCCGCTCGATCCCGAATGTGATTGCTATTGCTGTAAAAACTATACGAAAGCGTATTTGCGCCATCTCGTGAACACGGGGGAAATGTACGGCGCAATGCTGTTGAGCTTGCATAATATCACTTTCCTACACAAGCTGATGAAAGGCTTACGCAACGCGATTTTAGGCGGATACGTGCGCGACTACGTAAAAGATTTTTATCAAAAATACGGCGGAGAAGGCAAGTGGTAAGCCGATATTTTTCCCAAAACGGGTGAAAAATGGGTGAAAGTGAAAATTTTTTCGAAAAAGGCTTGTGATTTACTTGCCAAAACTCCCAAAAAAGGGTAATATAGAAAGCGGTAGGATTTACCGAAACAGGAAAAGAAAAGCAATAAGGAGTAAATACAATGATTTGGAATTTATTAACGGACACGGAAAAACAACCTACGGGTTGCGACGGTTGGGGCTCTTGGATAATGATCGGACTTTTGTTCGGGATTATTATCGTTTGGATGGTATTCAGCAGACGCTCTCAAAAGAAACACCAAGACGAAGTGCAAAACACGCTCAACGCAGTAGGTCCTGGCAACAAAGTGAAAACGATCGGCGGTATTTGCGGTATCGTGGTAGAAGTCAACAACGAAGACAACACGTTTATTTTAGAAACCGGCTCAGAAACGACGGGCAAGTGCTATATCAAGTTCGATAAGCAAGCTATTTACCAAACGGACGCAACGGCGAAAAAGCCCGAACCCGTAGCGGAAGAAAAGCCCGCAGAAACCCCCGTTGAAGAACCCGTAGCGGAAGAAACGGCGGTGGAAACGCCCGTAGAAACGGAAGAAAAGAAAGACTAAGTTCAAAAAATAATTCTAAATGCAAAACACCTTCGCATAGGATAATGCGGAGGTGTTTTTTTATGCAATACGAAACCAATCAATCGGCAACGTCCCGCGCGTTCGAAATTTTAAGAGCCACGCTCGTTTCCTTGCTTCTCTCTCTCGTCGGCGCGTTCGCGTTCGCAATCCTGTTGCGGGTTTTTAACCTTTCCGATAAAGTGATTTTACCCGTCAATCAAATCTTAAAAACGGTTGCCTTATTTTTCGGCGTACTCCTTTGCGTGCGCGGGGAAAAAGGACTTTTAAAAGGTATGCTCGCAGGGCTTTTCTACGCAATGCTTTCCTACCTTTCTTTCAGCGCGGTAGGGGGTGATTTTTCCCTTTCGTGGCTAATTTTGGTGGAAGTTTTATTCTGCGTATTCGTGGGTGCGCTGAGCGGTATTTTTGCCGTAAATATCAAGAGAAATTGAATTTTTTTAGTCGGAAACGCAAAAAGTGGCGTAAACCGCTTGCAATTTGAAACAAAGTATATTATAATAAAGGTACTACATAACAAAAGGAGAACGAGTTATGATCAAAACGATTGCAAAACCTCAGGAAAAGAAAACGGTTGCTTGCGGCGAATGCAGAAGCACCTGTCAATCGGCTTGCAAAACGAGCTGCACGGTAGGCAACCAATCCTGTGAAAGAGTATCGCGCGAAGAAAAGATCGAGCGCAAATAATTATTCGTCGGCAACCCCGATAAGGCGAAAGGCGCGTATCGCTACGCGCCGTTTTTTGCCGTTTGATTTTATGTAAGGATAAAGCAATGATTCACGTTTTTAATTATCGCGATAAAAATTATATCTACGACGTAGGCAGCGGCTCTTTGCATGAATGCGACGAGCATACCGCTAACTATCTCAAACACCAACAGGGCGAAGAAGTGGATATCACTTATTTCACCGATGCCCAGCTCCAAGAAATTCTTTCGGACGTCGACGCGCTCAAAGCGCAGGGGCTTTTGTATAAGGATGAAGTCAAGGCGTATCCTATGAAAAGCACCGAAGTCAAGGCGCTTTGTATTCATATCTGCCACGACTGTAATTTCCGCTGTCGGTATTGCTTTGCCGACGAAGGGGCTTACCATTCCAAGCGGGAGTCTATGAGTTTTGAAACGGCGAAAGCGGCGGTGGACTTTTTGATTGCCAACAGCGGGAAACGCAAGGTCTTGGAAATGGACTTTTTCGGTGGCGAGCCGTTGATGAACTTAGACGTTTTGAAACAAACGGTCTACTATGCGAAAGAGCAGGGCGCAAAAGCGGGTAAAAAATTCCTGTTCACGACCACGACGAACGCCCTTTTGTTAAACGACGAAACCATTCGGTTTTTCAACGAAGAAATGGAAAACGTGGTGCTTTCGTTAGACGGCAGAAAGGAAGTACACGACGCTATTCGAAAATCTATAAACGGCAAAGGCACGTTCGACTTGATTATCGACAAAATCAAAAAATTCATTGCCTTGCGCGGGGATAAAAGCTACTACGTACGGGGTACGTTCACGGCGAAAAACCTTGATTTTTCCAAAGACGTATTGTTTATTGCCGATCAGGGCGTAGACTCTATTTCAATGGAACCCGTCGTCACGGAAATTCCCGACCTTGCAATCGGCAAAGAGCATTTGCCCGCCATTGAAAAGGAATACGAGAACCTTTGCGACGAGTATTTAAAACGCCACGCCGAAGGAAAGGGCTTTAATTTCTTCCATTTTAATATCGACTTAGAAGGCGGACCTTGTCTTTCTAAGCGGGTTTCCGCTTGCGGAGCGGGCAACGAGTATTTCTCCGTCGTGCCTAACGGCGACTTGTATCCTTGCCATCAATTCGCAGGGGATTCCAAGTTCCGTTTAGGAAGCGTGTTCGAAGGGATTACCAAGCCGGAAATTCGTGAAAAATTCAAAAATTCCTGCCTGTTTACCCGTAAAAAATGCGAAAACTGTTTCGCAAAATTCATTTGTTCGGGCGGGTGTAGCGCAAACAACTACCATTTCAACGGGGATATCGACGAGCCGTACGAAACCACTTGCGCTATGATGAAAAAACGCGTGGAATGTGCTATGCATATTCTCGCGGAAAAGAAAGTGCTTGAAAAAAAGTAAAAAAATCGAAAAACCGCAAAAAAAATGCGTATCGCCCGCCGATAAGACTTGACGGACAGGCGAAAAATAAGGTATAATAAAAAAGTATTATTGTATGGGGGAGTCCCCGAAAAAGTATCAGGAGGCAAAACAATGGGCAAAAAGAAATCGACGGCGTTAATGGTATTATTGACCGTCGTAATCGCCGTATTGTGTGCAATAACGATTTTCCCGTCGTTTGCAATTCCGGGCACGGTCGAAATTTGGAATCCTGCGATTATGCAGTTCGATTTCGGCTCTGATCTCGGTGGCGGGCAATACGCGTATTATTATCCGGAAGGGGTAATGAGCGAATCGGCGTTTGAAAGCGAAAAAGAACTTAAAAAAGAAGAGGACAAGCAGGAGTTTGTTGATTCTTATAAAAAGCACGGCAGTTTGTATTTGAGTAAGGACGAAGACGACGGAATTTGCAACGACAAGGGCGAAGTTTCCGAAGACTTCAAAAAAGAATTTAACCGTTTCGTAGAAGTTATTTCCGCGCGCTACGCTGAAAAAGGCTATTCCGATTATCAAGTCGTTGTCGTTGACGACTACGCGCTCCGTGTAGAAATTCCCGCAAGCGATTTAAACGGCTCGGGCGTCATTCAAACGTTTGCGTACACGGGCGAACTTACGATAAAATCGGGTACGTCGGAAGCTTACGAAGTGTTGGAAGAACTCACGAAAAAGGACGCTAAAATCACCGATTATATCGAAGGCTTTTCCACGACCACGCAATACGACGTGGCGTATTTGGAAGTCGAACTTACCGCAAAGGGTGAAAAGCTGATTAAAGATATCAAATCCACGCTCAGCGGAACGGACAGCGCAGAAGGCGGCACGGGGCTTATCTTCACGGTAGGTGATAATCAAATCGGCTATCCCGTCTTCAAAGAGTATATCGACGGGGATACGATTATGATTCCCGAAGCGCAAGACAGCGACCTTGCAACGGTCGAAACCTACGCGATTATCTTAAATTCCGCGCTTGAAAACGGTGGGTTTGAGTTTAAACTTTCCCCGATCGGCGCAAGCGATATCCGTAGCTTCGAAGCCGTACACGGCGATATCGGAACTCTCCTTTTATATATCGCGTTTGCCGTTATTCTTCTTGCGTTGATTATCCTTCCTATCGTTCGTCAAGGAAGATACGGCGTAGTCAACGCCTACGTGGTGCTTTCGTATTTGATTATCACGGGGCTTTGCTTTGCGTTTATCTCCGACGCGGTGTTTGAATTTACGCTCGGTAGCGCGCTCGTATTCTTAGCAGGCTTGTTGCTCGTTTGCGCGCTCAACAACAGCTTCTATCAAGCGATTAAAAAGGAATTTTATCTCGGCAAAACGGTGGAGTCTTCGGTGAAGACGGGTTATAAAAAATGTTTATTCCCGACCGTTGATTTGTATGCAATTTTAGCCTTAGGCGCAATCGCAACCGCGATTATCGGCGCGGCTGGCTTGCAGACGGTTGCGTTGCAAGCGCTCATTTGCTTCGTGACGGGGGCTTTTTGCAACCTGCTTTGGACGTTTGCCGTCAACTTCGTATTCTTATCCGCAAGCAAGAATAAATATAAATATTTCCGCTTCGTAAGGGAGGATGACGATGATGAATAAGAAATTAACCAACCGTTTAATCGGCAAACCTTTTCTTCTCACCCTTCTTCTTTCCTTGCTCGTAGTGGCGGGTATCGTCGTAAGCGCAGTATTCGGCTTAAACAAGGCGGCAACGGCGGACGACCGTCAAATGTTGACCGTGAGTATGGATAGCTTCGTCTACGAAACCCAACTCGAAAAAGTAGAAGAAATCGTCGATAAGCATTTCGATAACTACGATTATAGCCAACAAGGCGCAATGAGCGGGGCAAGCCAAGAAATTTCTTATTCTTTCGCCCCCGACGAAATATTTGACGATACGGCTTTGAACGCGCTGAGAGCAGAGCTTGAAAAAGCTTTCCCCGACTTTGAAATCCGCGTTTCCGTTTCTTCTGAACGGGTCGTAAACGCTTTCCCTATGTCTTATCTCGTTCGCGCGTTAATTGCAGGGGCGGTGTTCTGTGTGCTTGCGTTTGCGTATACGTCCGCTCGGCACGGTTTAGCAACCGGCTCGGCGGTATCGCTCGGTATGTGGTCGGCAGGTGCGCTTACCTTTGCGGTGTTTGCGCTCACCCGTATTCCCGTGACGACGTCCTTTACCTACGTTTTGTTCTTTGCTTTAATCGTTTCGGCAATCGCTTCAAGCTTCACCTTCCGCAAAATCGGTGAAAGCTATAAGAGCGAAGCGGACAAAGAGTTAACGGTGGAAGACCGCACGCAAAAATCGGTGGCAACCAAAGAAATTCTCGTCTTTACGGTCGCTTCGGCAATCGCGCTGGTATTGCTTGGAGCAATCGCCACGCACGCTATGAGAATGGTGGCGCTTTGGTCGCTGATTGCGCTCGGGGTATCCGTCTTCTCGGCTTGGATTTTTGCGCCGTCGATATTCGTACCTTTGAAAAAGCTCTCTGATAAAAAGGCGGCAAATCGCGCAAGATACGATTATAAAAAAGAAAAGAAAGTGAAACCTGCCAAGCAAGAAAAGCAGGAAGAAACTGCGGACGAAAACGCTTCTAAAGAAGCTTAAACGAACGAACGTCGGGCGGGAGGGGGCTTTTGACCCAACCTGCCCGATTTCTTTATTATATCGATTAAATATTCCCTTATCGTAGGTGCGTATGAAAAAAACAGTCCCCGAATATTCCTTTTCGGCAGAACAATTAAATACGGTGAAAAGCCTTGCCGAAGAAACGGGGCTGACGGAAAACGTCGTAAAAATTCTTTTTGCGCGCGGTCTTGACACGGTGGAAAAAATCCAAAAATTTATGAAACCGGGCGCGAAGAATTTTCTCTCTCCCTTTTTAATGAAAGGAATGAAAGAAGCCGTCGAAATGATCGAAGAAGCCCGCGAACAGGGCAAAACGGTCGCCGTGTTCGGCGATTACGACGCGGACGGCGTTTGCGCTTCCGCGATTATGTACTACGCGTTAAAAG
>CAJGCN010000046.1 GCA_904501815.1 uncultured Clostridia bacterium | reverse complement strand
CGCCCCGTACTATTTATCCCCCGTCGTTGTCGTATGCAAACTACGATATGGCGCGCGGGCTTGACGAGCTTGGCGAGCTTTCGCCCGAAGAAACCGGGTGGTTTGAATGGACGTATATTGCGCTTTATTCTATCGAATATTTAAAAAGCCGTGAAGATATTTCGTCTATCGGCGTGGTAGGGATTAGAACGGGCGGTGAAATTGCTTGGAAGGCTATGCTTTCACCCGACGTAAAATGCGGTGTAGCGATCAACTCGGCGGGCTGGCGGTCTTCCCGTAATTTTGCAAAATTCGGCGACGCGGCGGATATCAATTTAAGCACCGACCGCCACCGCTATATCGCGGGGATTGAGTCGCAGTCCTACGCGCCGTTTGTGAAATGTCCCGTGCTGATGCTTTGCGCGCTCCGCGACCATTCGTTTGATTGCGACAGGGCGTACGACACCTTTTCTCGGATCGGGAATAAAGACGGCAACGCAATCGTATATTCTCCCGAAACGGGGTCGTGTATTGGTCCTGACGGGATTACCGATATGTATTTGTTCTTAGAAAAGAATTTAAAGGGCAGAGAAATTTATTTGCCCGATTCTTTAAGCGTGAGCTTGAAAGAAACCCAAAAAGGTCTGCTCGTGGAAGTCGAAGGGGACGAAGAAGGACTTTTGGAAGAAATCGGGATTTACTATTCAGAAGCAGACGTAAAAACCAAATCCACTCACCGTGATTGGCAAAGGGTGTATAAGGCGAGCGGGACGACGGTAAAGGAAGGGAAGGCGAGCTTTGAAATCGTGCCGTACGCAGGCGCATCAGCGGTATTTGCGTACGCGTATGCAAAATATATCAACGGATTTAAAATCACTTCGAAAATCACGACGAGAAAATTCCCTGAAAATACTTCGGGTACGGTGCGCAACCGTATGCTCTTTTCGGGGGATAAAATCGATTGTTTCGGCGTTGCGGACTATGAAGCGTATTCGGTCGGCGGGGTATTTTTGGAAAAGGAAGCCGTGCCAAAGCTCGTGGACGGCTACGGAGAAATTAAAGGCGCGTATTCGGTTGGCGGGATTAAAACGTATTTAATTTCTTCCCCGCAATATATTCCTGACGAGAACGCGCTTTTGGAGTTCGACGCGTATTTCAAAAAGGACGGCGAGTTGTGGGTTTCCGTCGATACGGCGGACGTGGAAGCTGGCGAGCAAAGATATTCTTGCGTGCTCCCCGTAAAAGGCGGTGGAAAATGGAAGCGGATTATTTTGAAAGCGACCGACTTTAAAAACGAAGAACTCAACACCCCCCTTTCGAGCTTTGCCAAAGGGAAATCCCTGCTGTTCGATTGTGAAGAAGAAGACGGAGAATACGCCATCACTAACATTTTGTGGCTATAACGAATAGGAAACGGAAGATGCACAAAGACCTTAGTCAAAGTCAATTATATATCGAGAAAAAAGGCGAAAAAAGCTCTTGGGTGCCTTTTTTGCTCCTTTTGGTGCTTATTTTTAGCGTATTTTTAAACGTGCGCTACTATTGGGTATCTACCTTTGGCGGGGTAGTCGTAGAAGGACATTCTATGGACGACACGCTTTTCGACGGAGAGAAATTACTGATGAAATTCACTTCGTCGGGCGCAACTGCAAAGCGGGGGGATATTATCGTCGTAGACGTGCGCGGATATAGCGGTAGTGATAAGGTGAAAGACAACGAAGATTTTAAAGATACCAACTTTTTAATCAAACGCCTGATAGCCGTTGAAGGGGACGTGGTGCGCTGTAAAGACGGCGAAATTTCCATTCAATACGGCGGAGCGGGGGAATTTAAAACGCTTCACGAGCCGTATGCGAAATATCTTAATAAAGGCAACTACGATTTTAAAAAAGAGTACGTCGTAGGCAAAGACGAAATTTTCTTTTTAGGCGACAATCGCGATAACAGTATCGACAGTCGTTATAACGAAAGGGACGGTTCGCATTTGAATTGTCTGTATTTAGAAAAGGATATCTACGGGGTCGTACCCGAGTGGGCGATAGAGCACCGTGAAATTTTGGAATTTATCTTTTTCCGTAAATGAGAAAGAAAAAATAACGTATAGAAAACAATAAATAGGAGAATGATTATGGCAATCAGAATTACATCAGACAGCACTTGTGATCTTGGTGAATACGCGAAACAACGGGATATCGGCATTATGCCCTTACAGGTAAATCTCGATGCGAAAGCGTATTTCGACGGGGTGGACATTACTCCGCAGGACATTTTCGATTTCGTTGCAAAAACGAAAATTTTGCCCAAAACCAGCGCGCCGAGTATTACCGACTACGAAGAATTTTTCAAAGCGCAGCTCGCGTTTGGCGACGAGATTTTGCATTTTAATATTTCTTCAAAAAGCTCCGTTTCCCACAACGTAGCCAAGCAGGCGGCGGAAAGTTTCGAAGGAAAGGTGCGCGTAATCGACAGTATGGCGCTTTCTTCCGGGCAAGGCTTACTCGTGATGAAGGCGGCGGATTTTCGCGATAAGGGAATGAATATCGACGATATCGAAGAAGCGATTAACGCCCTTCGCGCAAAGGTCAACACGTCCTTTATTCCCGACCGCTTGGACTACTTATATAAGGGTGGAAGATGCTCGAGAATGGAAATGTACGGGGCAAACCTTTTGAAAATCCATCCTATGATTGCAATGGACGACGGCGCGCTTTGCGTGAAGAAAAAGTATCGCGGGAAGATGTCCGTTTGTATTAAAAATTATATCGATTACTTAAAAGAATTATATCCCGAATACGATAAAACCCGTTGTTTCGTCACCCATTCTTCGGCGGATGCGGAGCTTGTGGAAGAAGCGAAAAAGCTCGTGGCGGAAAACTTTGGTTTTGAAGAAGTTTTAGAAACGGTGGCGGGCGCAGTCGTGACGGGGCATTGCGGTAGAAATACGCTCGGCGTATTGTTCATTGCCGAATAAAAAGGAGAAAACGAATGATCACGGTATATAGTGATGAAAACTTTCAAGCAATCCATGCGCAAAAGAAGAAAATTCTCGGCGTGTTTTGGGGCATTACGCTCTTTTATATCGCTTTTTGCTTAGGCTGGTTAGTCTATTATACTTGTTTGCCTTATAAAGACCCTATGCAAGCCCTGCCCAAAGCCTGTGTATTCGTGGCTTCGGCGCTTTACGTTATATTTTTATTTCCCTTTATGGGCATTAAATACAGCAGAGTTCGGCGGTATTATAAAATGATGTATTACCTTTCCGAAGGCATTAAAAACGAAGAGATTAACTACTTTTTGTGCTTTGAAGAAAAGGATTTGCAAAAGGACTACGTAGACGTAATTTCCTGCGTATTCACCACTTGGAATAAAAAGAAAAACGAATGGATGGAACGAGAAGTCTATTTCGACCTTGAAAAGGAAAAGCCCGATTTTGAGCAGGGCGATTTGGTCAAATACGTCGTGCAAAGTAATTTTATCGTGCAGTACGAAATCGTGAAAAAACACGCGATAGAGTTTGAATATGAAGACGAAGAAGACGGCGAAGACGAAAACGAAGCGCCGTCGGAAGAAACGCAAGATACAAGGGAAAACGAAGAGATAAATCAAGAAAATTAAAAAAAGGAGAATTACTTATGAGAGCAGTCGTCACGGTGACGGGAAAAGATAAAACGGGTATTATTGCAAAGGTAAGCGCGTTTTTAGCGGAAAAAGGAGCGAATATCGAAGATATTTCGCAAACGATTTTAGGCGAATACTTCGCTATGATTATGATCGTAGAAATCACGGGCGTCAAGCAAGAGCTTGCGTCGCTTGCCAAAGAATGTGCGGAGCTTGGCAAACAAATCGGTATGAGCATTTATTTACAGCACGAAGATATCTTCAACGCTATGCATAACGTGTAAGGTCGTAGGGAGAGAAAGTATGTTTACAAAGTTCGACGTTCTTGAAACGATAGAAATGGTAGAAAAAGAACATTTGGATATCCGTACGATTACGATGGGTCTTTCCTTGCTTAGCTGTATTCGCGACACGGCGGAAGAAACGGCGGTAAAGGTCTACGACTTAGTGACAAAAAAAGCGGAAAATATCGTAAAAACGGCGGAGAGCCTTTCGGGAGAATACGGAATTCCTATCGTAAACAAACGGGTTTCCGTCACCCCCGTCAGCTTGCTTTGCGCGGCGTTTCCCGAAAAAGCGCCTTTAATCGGCAAAGCGCTCGACGATGCGGCGGAAACGCTGGGTATCGACTTTTTAGGCGGATATAGCGCGCTTACGCATAAGGCGACCGCAACTTACGAACGGGAGTTTATCAAAACGATTCCCGAAGTGCTTGCAACGACCAAACGCCTTTGTTCGTCCGTCAACGTAGGCTCTACGAAATCAGGTATCAACATGGAAGCCGTGAAAATGATGGGAGAAACCTTTAAACAAGCGGCGTACTTAACCAAAGAAGCCGACGGAATCGGCGCGGCAAAGCTCGTAGCTTTTTGCAACGCGGTGGAAGATAATCCGTTTATGGCGGGTGCGTTTCACGGCGTAGGCGAAGCAGACGTCGTAGTCAACGTAGGGGTTTCAGGTCCGGGCGTTGTAAAGCGCGCGCTTGAAAAAATTCCTAACGCAGATTTGACGGAAGCGGCGGAAATGATTAAGCGCACGGCGTTTAAAATCACCCGCGCGGGTCAGCTCGTAGCAAAAGAAGCGGCAAAGCGTTTGAACGCGCAGTTCGGGATTGTGGACTTGTCTTTAGCGCCTACGCCTGCAATGGGGGATTCCGTTGCGGAAATTTTAGAAGAACTCGGCGTGGAAACGGTCGGCGCGCACGGCACGACGGCGGCGCTCGCTATGCTTAACGACGCGGTGAAAAAGGGTGGCGTTATGGCTTCGTCGAGAGTGGGCGGGCTTTCGGGTGCGTTTATTCCCGTTTCCGAAGATATCGGCATGATTAAATCGGCGGAAAAGGGAGCGATTACGCTTGATAAACTCGAAGCTATGACTTGCGTTTGTTCGGTGGGCTTAGATATGATTGCCATTCCCGGCGATACGCCCGCAACGACGATTTCCGCTATTATTGCCGACGAAGCGGCAATCGGTATGATCAATCAAAAAACGACGGCGGTGCGCGTAATACCCGCGCCCGGTAAAAAAGTGGGCGATTCCGTCAACTTCGGCGGATTGTTAGGAAGAGCGCCGATTATGCCCGTGCATAACGCGGACAGTAGCCGTTTAATCAATCGTGGCGGAAATATTCCCGCGCCGATCCATTCCTTTAAAAACTAATACTAATCAGAGGTGAATTATTATGGAAAGAACTCAAATACAAGAAAATTTAAAATGGAAAGTAGAAGATATTTTCCCTTCCGACGAAGCGTGGGAAGCGGAATTTAACGCGTTGGAAGAAAAATACGCAAACGCGGATTTTACCTGCTTTCAAGGCAAGCTCGGAGAAAAAGAAAGCTTATTAGCGTATAACGCGTTTATCGACGAATTTTCTCAGCGTGCGGATAAGCTGTATTTATACGCTCACATGAATAACGACGTGGATATGCGCGTTTCGAAGTATAACGCTTATCAATCGAAAGTGATTATGCTCTTTTCCAAAGTTTCGGCGGCGACTTCGTTCGTAGAACCCGAACTTACGGCGTTGCCCGATAGCGTGCTCAATGCGTATATTCAAGACCCCGACTTTGCCGAATACGATTATCAGCTTCGCCGTATTGCGGCGGGAAAAGCGCACGTGCTTTCGGCAAACGAAGAAAAATTGCTTGCGCTCAGCTCCGACGTTTTAGGCGGTTTTCAAGACGTGTTTATGATGTTGAATAACGCCAACTTAAATCTTGGAAAAGCGCATATTAACGGCGAAGAAACGCAAATGACGCAAGGGCTTTACGGCGTAGTGCTTCATTCGGAAAACCGCGCGGAACGCGAAGAATGGTTTAAAGGTTTGTATCAGGCGTATATTAAAATGGTGGATACTATCACGCAAACCTATTATGGAAACGTAAAAAAAGACGTCTTCTATAAAACCGCGAAAAAATACGATAGCTGTTTGGCAATGGCGCTCGACGGCGAAGACGTCAGCCCCGTTGTATACGATAATTTAATCAAAGCGGTGCACGAAGCGTTGCCTTCGTTGCATAAGTATATTTCCTTGCGCAAACAAATCTTAGGCTACGACGAACAGCACATGTACGATATTTTCGCACCGCTCGTAAAAGGAACGGACTTGCGCTTGCCCTTTGACGAAGCTTACGAATTAGTCGTCAAAGGCTTAGCTCCGCTTGGGAAAGAATATCAAGACCTGCTTATGCGCGGAAAGAACGAACGCTGGATTGACGTATGCGAGAACGAAGGCAAACGTTCGGGCGCGTATTCAACGGGCGTTTACGGCATACATCCCTACGTGCTTTTGAACTATCAAGAAACGACGAACGAAATTTTCACGATTGCGCACGAAATGGGGCATGCGTTGCATACCTATATGTCTAATTCCGCGCAACCTTACAACAAGAGCTCGTATAAAATTTTCCTTGCGGAAATTGCCAGCACGGTCAACGAAGTGTTCTTGCTGAAATATCTTTGCAAAACGACTCAGGATCAGGCGTTGAAGAAATTCTTGCTTTCCTATTATTTAGATATGATGCGCACCACGTTATTCCGTCAAACGCAATTTGCAGAGTTTGAACAAATTATGCACGCAAAAGTGGAAGCGGGTGAACCGCTCACCAAAGAAACCCTTTGCGACGGCTATTACGAATTGAATAAGCAGTACTACGGCGAAGGTATCGTTCACGACCAAGAAATCGCTTACGAATGGGCGAGAATTCCTCATTTCTACACGTCGTTCTACGTGTATAAATATGCAACGGGGATTATTTCCGCCATTTCTATCGTAAACAATATTTTAGAAAACGGCGAAAGCGCGGCGAAACGGTATTTTGAATTTTTAAAGAGTGGCGGTTCAACCGACCCCGTGTCCATTTTACAAAAAGCCGGCGTAGATTTAACGACGAGTGCACCCTTTGAAACGGCAATGCAAGAGTTTGCCGATACGCTTGCGGAGTTTGAAAAACTCGTTTAATTGCACTTACATTCACACCTAAGGAGAAAAAAAACTATGGCGGAAATCAACACCATGCCGTTTAATCGTGATGCGGAAATGGCTCTGCTCGGCTGCTTTTTAATGGATAACGATATCGTTTCCGAGCTGGTAGACAGATTGAGCGAAGAAGATTTTTATCAAGAATCGCACAAGTATATTCTGCGCGCAATGCAAAGCGTGTTTAACGCGCGAAAACCCATTGACTTGGTGACGGTGTCCGATCAGCTTGACAGCGAAGGTAGCCTGTCCCAAGCGGGTGGGATTGCCTATTTGACGGAGCTTGCAGAAATCACGCCGTCGGCGGCGAATTATAAAACGTATTTCGATATCGTCAAACGGGATAGCACCAACCGCAAACTCATTCGAGCATCGAGAAAGATTATCGAAGAATCTATGAAAAGCGTAGATGCAAATTCGTCAGTGGCGTTTGCGGAAAAATCTATCTACGATATTTCCCGCCAAGCCGACCGTTCTTCCCTTTTGGCAATGAGCGAAGGGGACGTAATCGGAGAAGTTCTTCATAAATTCGAACAGCTTCAATCGGATCCCGAATCCTTTAAGGGAATCCCGACGGGCTATAAACGCTTGGATAAGATGACGCACGGCTTACAACCGGGCGCGTTAATCGTGCTTGCCGCCCGTCCGGGTATGGGGAAAACGTCGCTTGCTATGAATCTCGTTGAAAACGCTTCTTTGCGCTCTGGGAAAACTTGCGCTGTGTTCTCACTTGAAATGCCGAGAAACGAAATCGTGCAAAGATTGATTTGCGCGTATGCGAACGTGAGCATGAGCAAAGCGCTCTCCGGAGAGCTTTCGGCGGCGGAATGGAAAAAGCTTATGCTCGTTTCGGACAAGCTGAAAAACAGTAATATCTATATCAACGATTCTTCGCGGATTACGCCTGCGGAAATTTTGTCTGAGTGTCGGCGTTTAAAGACGAAGACGGGCGGTGTGGATTTGATTATGATCGACTATATCCAGCTTATGTCAAGCGGAGATTCCACGATGGCGGGTAGCGAAAACAGACAACAGGAAATCGCTTCGATTACCCGTGATTTGAAAATTATCGCGAAAGAACTTAGCGTACCCGTAATCGCGCTTTCTCAGCTTCGCCGTATTCAGTCCAAAGAACCCCAACTTTCCGACCTTCGTGAATCGGGCGCAATCGAGCAAGACGCAGATATCGTTATGTTCATCAACCGACCCGAAGCGATTGCTACGAAAGAAGAAATCGAGTCGGGGAAAATCATCAAAGGCGCGGCGGAACTTATTCTTGCCAAGCACAGAGGCGGGGAGCAGGGTCGCGTTCAATTAAAGTTTATCGGGGAATGTACGAAATTCGTCGACGTGGACGAACAAAACCGCGACGAAGAACCGCCGGAATACCGTAGACCTAAACGGGAGTTTGACGAGTTGGAAGAAGCGCCGTTTGCCCCGCCCCCGTTTGAAGGCGAACCGCCAGCTGACGAAGAAGGAGAAGAACCACCGTTTTAAGCTATGACGACGAAGATTGAACGAATTTGCCCGCAGAGCCTTGCGGAAGCAAAAGAAATTATAAAACAGGGCGGCGTGGTTGCAATGCCGACGGAAACGGTCTACGGCTTAGGCGGAAACGCTTTCGACGATAACGCCGTTAAAAAAATTTTTGAAATCAAAGGCAGACCTTCCAACAATCCTTTGATTGCGCACGTGCATTTGGACTACGATTTATCAAAAATTATCGACTACGACCCGCCGTACGCACAAAAATTGCGCGAAGCCTTTTTGCCTGGTCCGTTGACGTTGGTTTACCCGTCTAAAAATCGGGTCAGCCCATTCGTTTCGTGCGGGTTGGATACTCTTGCGGTGCGTATTCCTTCTCACGCAGGCGCGCAAGCGTTTTTAAAGGAAGTGGATATTCCTATCGTTGCGCCGAGCGCGAATATTTCCAAGCACGTAAGCCCCACTTCGGCAAAACACGTATTCGACGATTTTAACGGAAAAATCCCCTTAATTTTAGACGGCGGTGAATGTGAAGGGGGAATAGAAAGCACGGTGCTTGATATCACGGGCGAAATTCCCTTGATTTTGCGACCTGGACTTATCACGCGGGAAATGATTGTGAAAGTCGTGGGCGCGTGCGAAGAATATATCCCCGACCTTGAAAAAGACGAAAAGGTAAAAAGTCCGGGCGTTTTATATCAGCATTACACCCCTCGTTGTCAGGCTTTTCGGTTTGCAAGCGAGAGAGTAAAGGATGCTAAAAATCATATAAATCAAGAACTTGAGAAAAATAAAAAAGTGGCGGTGCTTTGCGAGCGCGAGCTTGTGAAAGAGTTTGAAAATAACGGCGTAGCGGTTTTGGATTTAGGCAACACGCCTGCGGAAATGGCTGCTCGGTTATACGGGCTTTTGCGGGAAGCCGAAGATATTTGCGAGCTACTCATAGCGGTTGAGCCGAAAGAACAAAACGGCGTGATGACGGGTGTTTTAAACCGTTTGCGCAGGGCGTGTCAAGAAGTGGAAATAAAACAAAATTAAGAAAAAGGACGGGACAGGTACGAGATGAATACTCAAAAGCGAAAAACGATCGTATTCGTGTGCATAGGCAATACTTGCCGTTCTCCAATGGCGGAAGCTTTATTAAAGTCTGAAT
>CAJGCN010000045.1 GCA_904501815.1 uncultured Clostridia bacterium | reverse complement strand
GTTCGAATTACCAAAGACGGGCTTTATCAGATCAGATGTCGCGCAAAGGGCTTAGACCTGCAAGCGACGAGCAAGACTTTGAAGGAGGCAAAGCAAAAATTTATCGCAAAACTTTATAAGCAAGCCCCCGACTGGGACGAAAGGAAACAGCTACCAAAGACGTCCGCTGTTTTATTGCAACCGTTTACGGAAGAATGGCTTGAACACGTAAAACGACCTTACATAAAAGAAGGAACGTACGGGGATTATGAAAGAACATTACGGATATACGCTTATCCAAAGCTCGGACAAACTCCGATTCGGAATATAAAACCGCTTGACGTTCAGAAGTTTTTAAACGAAATTACCGAGAGTCGCGCTGCTGAAAAATGCTACAAGCTGTTAAAATCAATCTTTGAATATGCCGTTGACTCAGGCGTAATCGTTAGAAACCCGTTGCGACTCGTAGCAAAGCCAATTCACATTCAAAAGCACGGTAGCGCATTGACGAAAGACGAAGAATCTCGTCTGCTCTCCGCTTTGGAAGGAAACAAATATAAAACAACGTTTATTTGTTATTTATATTTGGGGTGCAGGCGTTGCGAACTGAAAACGGCAATCTTCGAAGAAGATTTCGTTTCGGTGATCACCGCTAAAAAGAGAAAAGGACGTCCTGAGGAACGTAGACGGATTCCGATAACGCCTATGCTTCGGAAATATCTTCCTTTCTCCGAAGATCTTCCAAAGCTCCGCGACGACTCGATGAGCGATCTATTCAAGAATTTTTGTCCAAATCACCATTTGCACGATTTGCGACATACTTTCATTACGCGTTGTCAGGAGTGCGGCGTTCCACGCGAAGTCGTTT
Organism: uncultured Clostridia bacterium; assembly: GCA_904501815.1. Lineage (GTDB taxonomy): Bacteria > Bacillota > Clostridia > Christensenellales > Borkfalkiaceae > Scatosoma. Next base: position 9,171 of record CAJGCN010000045.1, on the reverse strand, counting down.
CCGTTTGGGCGGGGCATAAGGCAGACGAAACAATGACGAGCAACGTATATACGCATTTTTCGGACGAATTTATGAAGGAACAAGCCCTGAAGGTCTTGTATTAAAGGGATTCCGCAGTTCTTTCTGCCCGATTAACTACCCAAAAATTGAATTTCAGTTCATATTTCGCTGATTTTAGACAAGCAAAAACGGCGTTTTTGAGCTATTTTCACTCAAAAAACGCCGTTTTTGTGGTGCGGTCGACAGGAATTGAACCTGCATGGAGTTACCCACAAGATCCTTAGTCTTGCGCGTCTGCCAGTTCCGCCACGACCGCATTAACGAAAACTATTATATCCTAACCTAACGTATTTGTCAACTCATTTTATCCCGCTTTTTTAAATTTTTCAAAAAATTTTCCCGCTTTTTTCCCAAAGCGGTTTTTTTCTCCTTTTTAGACGTATATTTTCCTGTGCGTACTCACACAATACCTGTAAATGGAGGAATTTTTATGAAAGCAACCGGAATAGTCAGAAGAATCGACGAGCTCGGCAGAGTCGTTATCCCTAAAGAAATACGCCGCACCTTACGTATTAAAGAAGGCGACCCTTTGGAAATTTTCACCGACCGCGACGAGCTTATGCTCAAAAAATACTCGCCTATCGCAACCTTAGAGCGGTTTAGCGAAGCCACCGCACGGTCTTTAAACGATTTAAGCGGTAAGTTGGCGTTAATTTGCGATACCGACGGGGTGTTATTCGCTTACGGCGAAGGGAAAAAGGATCTTGACGGAAAAACTCTTTCCGAAGAAATGGAAAAAATCTTAAAAGACAGAAGAAGCTACGTTGCCAACGCCGCCGACGGCGGGGACGTGTTGCCTATCACTTCGAGCAAAGAAGAAGGGGTGACGGCGCAAGTAATCGTGCCTATCGTATCAGGCGGGGACTGTCTTGGGGCAGTAGCCGTACTCGACAAAAGCGAAGGCGCGAAATTAGACTCGGCAACCGTCAATCTCGCGCGCCTTACGGCAGACATCTTAGCTAATCAATTTGAGTAATAGAAAGTTGAAAAACGAAGCAAATTTGCTTCGTTTTTTAACTTTACGCGTTATTTCTACGCCGAATTTCCGCATACTATCCTTATGCCTGCACCGTATACACACTACGCCGTAGCGAAAGAAACTTTCGCGCGTTTACCGCATAATTTACAGAAAACGCTCCTACCACACCTGCCGTTATATTTTTTCGGCTCGCAAGGGGCGGACTTTTGCTTTTTCTATCCTACCCGTACGCGAAATAAAATGAACTTAGGCAGAACGCTCCATAGAAAAGGCTACGAGTTTTTCCGTATTCTTTCGCTTTTCTCTGAAACAGACGAAAAAGCCCTTTCCTACGCGTTAGGATATATCACGCACTACGCCACCGACACAACCTTTCACCCATTCGTCTATTATCTTTCGGGCAAGTCCTTACGCAAACATTCGCAAGTTGAAAGCGCGCTCGACGGGTATTTACGGCACGTCAACGAACACGGAGTGCGCCACGACCCCTTTTCCTCCTATCTTCGTCCGTCGTTAAAGGAAGAAGAGTTAGATACCGTCTTTCTTTTTTATTCCGCTTACGCTACCGTGAACTCGTACCTGCCCCTTACGAAACCAACCTTTAAAAAGAGTTTTTTTGCGTTCAACACATACACGGGTATCTCTTTACGGGTTTTTGGCAGAAAACGTTTACGCGTGCCGATTTCCGTGCTTACGAACGCAGAGAAAAAGGTATGGCAAAATCCCAAAGCGCCGTTTAGGCAAAGCACGGACGGGGCGGACGAATTATTTGAAAAATCGGTAAAACGCGCCGTCGAGTATATTCAACAATTCCAAACCGCCGTTGCGCAAAAAAAAGCTCCCCCGAAGGAGAGCTTTTCCAAAAGCTTTTTAAGCGGGATTTAACTATCCGAGCTTGGCGGCAAGCGTTTCTAACCACTTGGCTAAATAGTCGTCGCAAGCAAGGAAAATGCGTTCCGTAATCGGAGAGTTCGTTCCGAACAAAACGCCGCGCACGCCGACTAACCCGTAGTAGTTAAGAAGATACAGCGCCGCACCGATCAACGCGCAAACGACGAGCGCAAGCGCGATATATACGAGCACCGCAAGCACGCCGTCGATAAATCCAAGCACGCCTGCATCCGCAGAAACTTCGGCTAAGCGGTCGAATATCCAAACGAACAGCCAAATGACGAGCAGGAAGATAACGACGAGAATAATCCCCGTTATAATTTGCCCTGCCACCAGGCAAACCTTTTCTCCGAGCGCGCCCAAAAATCCTTGCGTAAGTCCGCCGAAAAATACGCTGACTTTCCCCACTACGCCCAATACACCGCCACCGAACGCCGCCGCCGAGAAGGGCAAATAAAAGGCAAGCCCTACGGCAACGGCTCTGCCGAGCGTTGACAAAATCGAGCGTAAACCGCCGAATAAGCCGACCCGCCAACCGCGACGGATATACAGCGCAATAATGCCGATTAGCAAGAAATCTACTCCGTACGCTTTTAAGAACCCGTACAAATAGCTCACCCAACCGAGCGCGTAGAAATCTTTTAATCCACCGCTTGCAAGCGGAGTCAAACCCAAAACCAACAGCGCAAAGCCTAAAAGGCTCGCCGTCACGACAACGCCGTTCACCGCCGAAATAAGACCGCCTAAAATACGGCTAAACGCGCAAGGCTTGCCGTAGTCTTGCACTTTTTCTTGGGGATAATCGTCTTCGTAATCGTCGTCGTATTCTTCTCCGAGCGGAGAAAGTTCCCGATAAGTATTTCCGTAGGTATTTTGATAATAATAATTATCCGAGCCCGATTTTTTCGGCTTTGCAATCGCCCGTAAAACCCCGAACACAATCAGCATAGCCAACGCCACGCCGACGGCAATTACCGCCGATCCGATTAACGCTTGCGTACCGCTCGTCAAGCCGAACGCAAACCAACCGGAAACGGTAGCCGATAAAAGTTTATTGAAAAGCACGAACAGACCGCAAACGCCCGCCCAGACGAACGCGCCCCAACGCACCCGCCGAACGCCTTTCACCGCGCCTACGATAAACCCGATTAACGCAATCAACGCCCCTGCGCCGATGGCAATCCAATGTAAATACGGTAAAATCGCTTGTATCGCTAATATCGAATGTAAACGAGTCATAAAATTCTCTCCTTTTCCGTATTCCCCCTGCATATTCTTCAAAGACGGGGGGTAGCCTTCAAAGCCCGGTCAACGACCGATTTATTTTAATTATTGCCGATTACTTATTAAAATTATCTTTGAGGGACACGATTTCGGAAAGCACCAGCCCGCCCTTTTCGTTTACGCACTTTTTATAATACCCCACGCGCATAAGCTGGAACTGCTTACCGTTTTGGCTTTCGAAAAGATAGGGTTCTGCCTTACCGTAGAAGATATGCTCGCTATCTAAATTCATTCGTTCGCCAAAGTCTTGCCCTGCGTATTCCGCGTCTTTTAATAAATACCCATAGCGACGGATTTCCGCGTCCACGCCCGTTGCGCCGTCTACCCATTGAATAGTTCCCTTAACCTTGATACCGCTCGTATCGCTCGACGAACGGCTTTCGGGAACGTAGGAGCATTTCAGCTCGACCACTTCGCCCTGTTCGTCTAACACTACGTCGTCGCAATGCACGATATACGCGCCTTTCAAGCGCACGTAGCCGTCTTTTTTCAAGCGCTGGTATTTCGGGGGCGGGTCAAGCGAGAAGTCCGCTTTATCGATATACACGACGGAAGAGAATTTCACCTTTCTCACGCCAAGCTCAGGCTTTAAGGGATGAATTGCCGATTCTAATTCTTCCGTGCCTTCGTAGTTGGTAATCGTCATTTTAAGCGGTTCTAATACCGCCATTGCCCGTTCCGCGTTTTCGTTCAAATTCTCACGAATACAAGCTTCTAAATAGGAAAGCTGACATTCCGAGTTCGCCTTAACGATCCCGATTTTCGTGCAAAAATCCAAAAGCGCTTCAGGCGGTACGCCACGATTTCTCAGCCCTGCCACTGTCGGCATACGCGGGTCGTCCCAGCCGTGCACGTGTCCTTCTTCCACGAGTTTTTTCAAATACCGCTTACTCATTACCGTATTCGTGACAGCAAGCCTTGCAAACTCGATTTGACGGGGTTTCGGCGCAAAGCCGAGATTGATTCCTACCCAGTCGTATAAGGGTCTGTGGTCTTCAAATTCCAGCGTACAAAGGGAATGAGTGACCCCTTGCAAATAATCGCAAATAGGGTGCGCGTAGTCATACATAGGATAAATACACCACTTATCCCCCGTACGGTGATGCGTGCAACGCAAAATACGGTAAATGACGGGGTCGCGCATATTCATATTCGGGGAAGCCATATCGATTTTTGCGCGCAAGCATTTGCTTCCGTCGGGATATTTTCCCGCTTTCATTTCTCTAAACAGGGTCAGGTTTTCTTCTACGCTACGGTTTCTATACGGACTTTCCGTTCCCGCTTCGGTGAGCGTACCGCGCGTTTTGCTGATTTCTTCGGGCGTTAAGTCGCACACGAACGCCTTGCCGTCTTGAATAAGCTTTTCGGCGTAGTCGTAAATGACGTCGAAAAAGTCGGAAGCGAACACTTCTTTCGCCCAGCCGTAGCCTACCCAAGAAATATCGTCTTTAATGGCGTTGACGAACTCCGTTTTTTCTTTGGACGGGTTGGTGTCGTCGAAAAACAAATTACATTTTCCGCCGTACTTTTTCGCCGTGCCGAAATTGACGAGCATACTCTTGATATGCCCGATATGCAAATACCCGTTAGGTTCGGGGGGGAAACGCGTTTGTACGGCAGAAATTTTACCTGCGTCGATATCGTCGTTAATGATTTGTTCAATAAAATTAGTTGCTTCGATTTTGTTCATAGTTCTCTCTGAAAATAAATGATTATACTGGTGCTGGCGCGCCTGTCGCTTTTTAGGCGAGTGCGTGGCTTGCGCCACGAGAATAGCGCAACCTAACGGTTGCTTATATAAGTCCGATAATGCGGGGCGTTGCCCCTGCACCCGACCAGAAACTGAGTTTCTGGACTTCCTATCCTTTTACGATAAACCTACGATTGTGCCGTCGGATAACAGGTCGATTTTTTCCGCCGCAGGGTGTGCGCCGAGTCCGGGCATTAACATAATTTTTCCTGCAATCGCAACGATAAATCCTGCACCGCCCTTTAATACGATATCGCGTACGCAAACGGTAAAGCCCGTCGGTCTGCCCAAAAGTTCCGCGTTATCGGATAAAGAATATTGCGTTTTGGCGATAATAACGGGAAGATTTCCACAGCCTTTTTCTTCGATTACCGCGATTTTCGCTTTAGCTTCGTCGGAAAATTCAACGCCGTCCGCCCCGTAAATGCGCTTGGCGATTTTTTCGATTTTTTCCGCTACGCTTTCGTCAAGTTCGTAGGCGTATTCCATTTTCGAGGGAATTTCGCAAGCCTTTACGACTTCTTCGGCAAGCTCTTTCCCACCTTCTCCGCCTTTTAAGAATACGTCGGTAAAAACCGCGACCGAGCCGACCTTTCTCACCGCTTCGATTACGAAATCCGTTTCCGCTTGCGTATCGGTAAAAAATCTGTTCATTGCCACTACGACGGGTTTTTTATAAACGGTTTTGATATTTTCGATATGCTTTAACAAGTTCGGAATACCCTTTTCCAACGCTTCGAGATTTTCTTGCGCAAGCGTTTCCTTTGCCGCCCCGCCGTGCAGTTTCAAAGCTTTCACGGTCGCAACGATTACCACGCAATTCGGCTCAATCCCTGCCGCGCGGCATTTGGTATCCAAGAATTTTTCCGCGCCTAAGTCTGCGCCGAACCCCGCTTCGGTGATCGCGTAGTCGGCAAGGCTCATTGCCGCGTAGGTCGCCTGTACGCTATTGCAACCGTGCGCGATATTCGCAAACGGTCCGCCGTGAATAATCGCGGGCGTATGTTCAAGCGTTTGAACTAAGTTAGGTTTCATAGCGTCCTTTAACAGCACCGCCATTGACCCGACCGCACCGGGAATATCCTTTGCGCGCACGTAATCGCCGTCGGTATTCAAGCCCACGATAATATTCCCGAGCCGTTTTTTCAAATCGTCGATATCCGTTGCAAGGCATAAAACCGCCATAATCTCGCTTGCGGCGGTGATATCGAAATGGTCTTCACGCTCCACTCCGCGACCTTTCTCTCCGATCGTGATATTGATAAGCTGGCGTTCGTTCATATCCATACAGCGGTGGAAATAAATATTATTCAAATCGATTTTCAGCTCGTTTCCGCGAAAAATATGATTATCCATCAACGCGCAAAGCAAGTTATTCGCCGCCGTAATCGCGTGTAAATCCCCCGTAAAATGCAAATTGATTTCCGACATAGGCACGACCTGCGCGTACCCACCGCCAGCCGCACCGCCTTTAATGCCGAACACAGGCCCTAACGACGGCTCGCGCAACGCCAAACAAGTTTTCTTTCCGATTTTCGCAAGCCCGTCGGCAAGCCCGATAGAAACGGTCGTTTTCCCTTCGCCGGAAGCCGTAGGATTGATAGCCGTGACGAGCACGAGCTTTCCTTTCCGCTGTGCGTTTTTTGGCAAGGAAATTTTCGCTTTATATTTCCCGTAAAGTTCGAGTTCATTTTCCGTCAAACCGAGTGTTTTTGCAACTTCTCGAATGTCTTGAAGTTCCGCGTTTTCCGCAATTTCAATATCTGATAACATTCTCAACCTCTTTAAGTAAATAATTATACGCATCTATTATAGCATATATTTCCGAAAATGGGAATAAGAATACCCCAACTTTTTCGAAAATTTTAAAAAATTTTTTGTCTTTTTAAGGCAGGAAGCCCACAACCCCCTTTACAAGGGTCAAGGGGCGAAAAAGTAAAACGCCCCGAAAATTCGGAGCGTTTTACCGAAAAATTTGTCGCAAACTTTACGATAGGTATCATTTTTTAAAAAAGAAACTTTTTGAAGAATTTTATACACTCCTCATCCACCGCAAGCGGTCCCCCTTCTCCCGCAGGAGAAGGTTTTTCTTTTTGCCGTAATTTAGCCTTCCCCAGCGGGGGAAGGTGGCGTGAGCGCAAGCACAGCGAGCCGAACGACGAATGAGGCGTCTTTCCCCCCCTACACCCCCACCAAAAACTGAGTTTTTGGATTTCCCGTTAGGGGAATACCCTTTATTCTCTGCCCTTAAAAGAAAAAATTTTCATTTTTGACCCGCAAGCGTTTGACGAAATCGCTGAAACATTGTATAATATCAAAGATAAATAAAATTTTTTACGTTTTTTATAAGGAGATTTACTTTAATGGCAGAAAAAAGAGCAGTCACAATGGAAAAACTCGTTGCACTTTGTAAAAATAGGGGTTTTATCTTTCCCGGTAGCGAAATTTACGGCGGGCTTGCCAATACTTGGGACTACGGTCCTTTGGGCGTGGAGCTTAAAAATAACGTCAAGAAAGCTTGGTGGAAAAAATTCGTTCAGGAAAATCCCTATAATACCGGTGTTGATTGCGCTATCTTAATGAATACGCGTACGTGGAAAGCTTCGGGGCATCTCGGCGGATTCTCCGACCCGCTTATGGACTGTAAGTCCTGCAAAGCGCGCCACCGCGCCGATAATCTCGTGGAAGCTTACGTCAATAAAAAAGGCTTAGACGTGAAAGTCGAAGCAATGGACAACGACGGTTTGGAAGCGTTCATCACCGAACATAAAATCGTTTGCCCCGTTTGCGGAAATTCCGATTTCACGCCTATCCGTAAGTTTAATTTGATGTTTAAAACCTTTCAAGGGGTCACGGAAGATTCCGCAAATACCGTGTATCTCCGCCCTGAAACTGCGCAGGGAATTTTCGTGAACTTCGAAAACGTACAACGCTCTACCCGTATGCGCGTGCCGTTCGGTATCGGACAAATCGGGAAATCTTTCCGAAACGAAATCACGCCCGGAAACTTTACCTTCCGTACCCGTGAGTTCGAACAAATGGAACTTGAATTTTTCTGTAAGCCCGGCACCGACCTTGAATGGTTTGCCTACTGGAAAGATTTCTGCCGCGACTGGCTTCTTTCGCTTGGCATGAAAGCGGAAAACTTGCACCTTCGCGACCACTCCCCCGAAGAGCTTTGCTTCTATTCCAAAGCTACGACGGACTTCGAATATAACTTCGCGTTCGGTTGGGGGGAACTTTGGGGTATTGCCGACAGAACGGACTACGACTTATCCCAGCACGCAAAAGAATGCGGAAAGCCTATCACCTATCTCGACCCCGTCACCAACGAACGCTACGTGCCGTACGTGGTGGAACCGTCTGTGGGGGCGGACCGCGTAGTGCTTGCGTTCTTGACAGACGCGTACGACGAAGAAGTCGTAGACGAAGAAAAGAAAGACGTGCGCACCGTGCTCCGTTTGCATCCTGCGCTTGCGCCTTATAAATGCGCCGTATTACCGCTCCAAAAGAACCTTGCGGAAAAAGCGGACGAAATTTACGCAAAAATTCTTAAAAAATTCCCCGCAACCTACGATATCACAGGTTCGATCGGAAAACGCTATCGCCGTCAAGACGAAATCGGTACGCCTTTCTGCTTGACCGTTGATTTCGATACTTTGGAAGACGGAACGGTGACCGTGCGCGACCGCGACACGATGGAACAAATCCGCGTATCCGTTGACGAAGCGATTAAGTATATCGAAGAAAAACTCGAATTTTAAAATAAGCGGATTTCCCGCATTAAAAAAGGTCTGCCCGAAAGCAGACCTTTTTTCGTTTCCGTTTTTGTATTAAACACTCCAAACCTTTGTGGCAATCTCGTTCGCGACGAGCGCAGAGAGTTTTTTATCCCCTATATCCAACCAAATCTCCCCCCGTCCGTTTAAATAGACTTTTACGCCGTAGTATTTGCGTTTGAGTTTGACGGAGAACACGAACCCGACGAGAGCCACCACACCGAGAATCCCTGCGGCAACGCAGTAAGGCACTTGCCCTTCCCACACGCCGTAGAGAATTGCCGCCGCACAACAAATCAAGCTCAACAGGCAAAGCACGAAAAAGAACGCGCAACCGCCCGTCATGCGAATATGTACCGTTTTTTCTACTTGCGAAATTTGTGCGTAGTTAATCGCGTCCGTTTGCTCCGAGCGTTCCCAAAGCATTT
>CAJGCN010000044.1 GCA_904501815.1 uncultured Clostridia bacterium | reverse complement strand
TGTGCAGGCGTAGGCGTTTGGGGATAACCCCCGTACGTGTTTTTGGGTTGCGCAGACGGTCCGTCGTTAATGGAATTTTCATAAGAATTCAAATAAGACGGCGTGTATAGAGAGTCCGTTTTCGGCGGTTGCGTTTCCACAGGGCGTTTATTGACGTTTGCACCCGCATCAAAAATCAGGTTTTTCTGATAGCTTTCCGCAGGCGTGATATTAAAGAGAAAATCTCTGCCGTTTTGCCCTTCGTATTGAGGCGCGGGCGCACCTTGCGCAAACGGGGGCGGCGCAAACGGCGAATAACCCTGCTCTCCCGCCATTACTTCCCCGTTATCGCTAATGCGCACACCGGGCGTTTGTGAAACTCCCGCCGTGCCGTATCCGTATCCGTAGCCGTTAGCCGCAGGCTGTTGCGGGGGATACGGGTTTTGCTGTTGTCCGTAAGGATTCGGTTGCGGGTAAGGATTCGTCGGGGGCGCGTAGGTGTTTGCCGCTTCGGTTGCCGCTTGTCCTTCAATGGTAATAGGCGACTCCTTTTGTTCAGGGGCAGGCTTCTTGGATTTTTCCGCTCCTTTCTTCGCGCGGTTCTTGCGCACCGCTAAAATAAACAAATAAGCGCATAAAACAAACAATACGGAAAAAATTACGATTGCGCCGATTTTGGTAGTAAGCGCAACCAGCCCCGCAACGGCTAACCCGCCGAACCAGCCCGTAGGCGTGCATGCAGGGAAATTTTCACCCGATTTAAAGCATTTGGTTAAGTATCCGTCCGCTTTCCAAGAATAGGTGCAAGCGGTATGTAATAAAAACCCAAAAAACACAAGCGTAAGCCAGAACACGAACACCGTTTTGCGGTGCTTGACGAGTTTCCAACCAAACAAGGACGTTATACCTAAATACACGCCCGCCGCAAACAAAGGATAGGCGGCGTAGCCGAAAATACCGAGCAACAGCGACTGAATTGCGCTACCGATATTCCCGAATACGAGCGAACCCGTGCAAAGCACGAAAAACGCGCACAGAGAAAACAGCGCGCCGACCGCGCTAAGGCTCTCTTTCGAAATAACGTCTGAATTTTTTTCGCCTTTTCTTTTGTTCTTGCCCAACTTGCTACCTCCAAAAATTATTGCTTTAACTCATTCTCATCTATTATAGCATTTTTTTTCAAATTTATCAAACGTATTAGGGCAAAAAAACGGGCGAAAACGCAAGTTTTTTCTATTTTCTCGCGCGCGCCCGCCCATAAATGTATTTAATTTCCTTTTCACAACTTTTTCCTATTCGTTATTCAGTTCTTTTAAGACGAATTTGGCTACGTAATAAATATCCCCAGCGCCTAAAAAAAGCACTTCGTCACCGTCCTTTAAGGTTTTTTCTAAGAAGGTTTTTAGCGCAACGACGTTTTCCGCGTAAATACTCCCCACTCGCGCCGAAAGGGTTTGCGCGCTACCTGCTTCGTCGTATTTTTCCCGCGCGGCGTACGTTTGGTAAACGACGAGATTTCTAATCGGGGAAAGCACTTTCACAAACTCTTCCATTAACAGTTTCGTCCGCGAATAGGTATGCGGTTGAAAGACGACGAATAATCGTTTTTTCGCCGCTTTTTGCGCCGTTGCGATCGTGGAGAGTATTTCTTTGGGATGATGTGCGTAGTCGCAAACGAAACTCCCCCCTTTATACTTTCCGATTTCTTCATATCGGCGTTTTACCGCCCGAAAATCTTCTATTCCCTGAACGATTTCCTGCGCGTCGAAGCCGTAGCTTCGCATAGCCGCAAACGCCGCAAGAGCGTTATAAATATTGCAAAACCCTACGCAAGAAAGACGGATACGGCAAAGCTCCCGACCGTATTCGTGAAGTGTGAACGAATATCGTTCCCCCGTCTGTTTTAAATCGACGGCGCGATAATCGGCAAAGGGGTTTTTAATCCCGAACGTTGGAAAATCTCCTAATTTCTCGCTACGCTTATCGTCGGCGCAAATAAACGCCGTTTTTGATTTTTGGCAAAAGGTACGGAAGGTATCCACAAGGTCTGCTTCCCCTTCATAACATTCCATGTGGTCAAGATCTACGTTTAATACGATTGCCCGATCGGGCGTTAAGGCTAACAAATTTTTTTTGTATTCGCAAGCTTCCGTGAGAAAATGCTCGAAGCCGTTGATATAAAAATTCCCAAACCGAGAATCTTCCCCGCCGATATGCGCCGCAAACGGCGCGCGCACCGCTTTTAAAATATGCGCGCACATTGCCGTGCAGGTCGTCTTTCCGTGACTGCCCGCAACCGCCGTCGAATAGGAAAATTTTTTACTGACGAGCGAGAGCAATTCCCCGCGCTTTAAAATCTTTTTCCCCGACTTTTGTGCATACAATAGTTCCCCGTCCTTTTTAGAAATCGCATCAGTATACACGACGGTTTCGGCGTTTTTTAACGCTTCGCAGACTTCCCCGCCGAACTCGCCCGTACGAACGAATACGCCCGTATTTTTCAAGCTCTCCACGCTTTCGTTGCAAACGGCGTCGCTTCCTGAAACTTGGTAGCCCGTACAGCGCAAAAGTTTGGCGAGCGCGCTCATACTAACCCCGCCTATTCCGATAAAATATATTTTCCCCGTTTTTCCTAATCCGTCAAGCCACATACGATATCCTATGAACTATAAGCACAATTTATGACGATTATTATAATTTTTTAACAAAAAACAATGAAATTTACTTGCGTTCACAATAAAGTTATGATATAATAATAAAAATCGTTAAAATGGCGCAAAGTTCTTTTTTTTACGATTTACTCGATTTTCGGGGTACTTAACTATCGTTCACACTATCTGATTTATTCTTCCTCGAAAGGGCGTCCGCGAAATATCGGGCGTCTTTTCCTTTATAAAACATCCCCCCGAAAGACTATCCTTTCGGGGGTTCTCGTTCGTTATTTATCTTTGTTTTTCTTCATAAAGAAATCCACGAATCTGGGATGGTGTTTTCTGTCCGTCTGCGGTTCTTGTTCCCCTGCATCAGGAATAGGATCGTCCGGTTCAAACGCAACGGGTTGCGCATTTGCTGGCGCGCTTTGCGGTTGCGCAGGCGGATAATATCCGTTTTGCGTGGGCACATACTCCGAAACGGGAGTTTGAGCGTAAGTATTTGCTTGATAAGTATACGGCGGAATAGGCTGTTCCGCTTGGGGCTGGGTATTCACGCCGAAATTGCGGTCTATTTTTTCAGACAGCGCGGAAGCTCTTTGCATTGAAGAAACGGCGGGATTGCCCATTTGTTCGCCACCCGAAAAGCCTGTTGCGATAATCACGACTTCCACTTCGTCGGACATGCTCTCGTCGATGCAAGCCCCGAAAATAACGTTAGCGGAATAGTCGATTACCCCTTTCACGAGATCCGCCGCCATCCAAACTTCGTCAAGCGATAAATCCTTACCGCCTACGACGTTTAAAATAACCGAGCTTGCGCCTTCAATGGTCGTGTTCAGCAAAGGACTGCACACCGCGCACCGAACGGCGTCGGAAATTCTCTTTTCCCCTTTCGCTACGCCGATACCCATATGCGCAATTCCGCGACCTTTTAAGGTCGTTTTAACGTCGGCAAAGTCGAGATTGATTAACGAAGGCTTTACGATAAGTTCCGCTATCCCACGAATTCCTTGACGGAGTACGCCGTCTGCCACTTTGAGCGCGTCGGGGAAAGAAGTCCCTTTCGGCACGACCTGACGGATTTTATCGTTGGGAATCGTGATAATGGAATCTACGTATTTGGAGAGCTCTTCAATCCCTGCCGTTGCGTTATCCATTCTGCGCTTTGCTTCAAAGGTAAACGGCAACGTGACGACCGCAACCGTTAAAATCTTCATATCCTTTGCAATCTTTGCAATTACGGGAGCTGCGCCCGTACCCGTACCGCCACCCATACCTGCGGTAATAAACAATAAGTCGGTGTCTTTCAAAGCGTTTTGGATTTCTTCTTTGTTTTCTTCCGCCGCCGCTTTTCCCACCGTCGGGTCTGCGCCTGCGCCGAGCCCTTTGGTAAGTTTTACGCCGATTTGAATACGGCGGTTTGCCTGCGAACGCAAAAGTGCTTGGTTATCGGTGTTTACCACAATATATTCCGCGCCCTGTAAACCCGATTCAATCAAGCGGTTGACGGCGTTATTCCCCGCGCCGCCTACGCCGATTACTTTAATTTTCGCAACCCCCGAAAGATTGTTGGGTTGCACTTCCGTTGCCGGTGCAGTTTCTTCTTCCAGCGCAGGAGTATAGGCGTAGCCACCGAAGTTTTCGTTTTCGCCGTAGTTATTCATCATTTCTTTTTTCCTCCGAATACGTTAAAAATTCTATAAAGCCAACCGTGTTTTTTGCGTTCTTCGAGCGCAGCGTTTAACAGCGCAATTCTCGAAGAGAACACGGGTTTATCGTAGTAAGGCAAATCAGGTTGCAAGACTTCCGTCATACGGTTAAGCCTGTTTGCGATATGCTCGGCGCAACCCGCCATCAGACCAAACCCTTCGCCCGTGATACAAACGGGTTTGGATTGAAAGAGCGCGGCGTTTTTTCCGCGATAATATTTTGAGAAAAATTCTTCGATACGTTCGCAAAGCCCGTCGATACCGCATTTGATAATCTCGTTGATATCTCGCACCGAATAAGACGAGCCGTCCCCGTCCGTCCAGCGCAAATCTTTAGAAATCGCACCCCCCGATATATTCGCGGAAGAGAGAATTTCTTCGGCTTTCTCGTAGTCGATATCAAGTTCTTTCATTAAAGACGCCAAAAGATACCCAAGCCCGAAATCAAAGGTTTCTTCCCGTACGATTCCGTTGCCGTAGACGACGGAAAAAGTTGTGGACAAAAATCCTACGTCGAGCAAGAACGCGTATCCGTCCCGCACCTTTTCAGGCAAAAGATAAGTAGCTTGCGCAAGCGACGACGGAATAAAACGAACTTCGGGCAAAGAAAGCTCTTGCAAAATAGCCGAAACGCTCGCAACGAATTTCTCGTCGGCAAAATAATAGCAAAGCGCGCCTTTTAAAGAAGCCGACGCCGTTCCGCGAAGCTCTTTTTCACCGAAATATTTGCGATTGTCGCCTAAGGAAAAATACATCTCCGAACGGCGAATACATTGCCCTTCCTTTAACAGTTCGTTAAACGCACTATCGTACAACGCGTCTACTTCCTGCGAAGATATTCTACGCTTAGAGGGAAAGGAAATGGTATGACCTTTCGTTGCAACTGACAAAAACGCTGACGGAACGCCGACGAATACTTCCCCGATTTCCCCTTCGTAGTTCTGGCGAACGGAAGAAACCGCCGCAATCACCGCGCGACGGAAAGAGCTTTCGTCGAAAAAGCCGTTCGTGGAATACCCTTCGTAGCGTTCGCTTCGCGAACCGTAGAAAACGAAGGTATCGTTCACGCCTTTCGAGCCGATTAGGAAAGTAATCTCGTAGGACCGTACGTCTAATACGGCGACGCTTACGTTTGCCATAAGTTTGTTTTGCTCCGTGAAAATATCTTTTGTAAAAAAATCTTATAATAATTATATAATATTTTACGGGTTTTGTCAATAGATTGAAGAAAAAAAACGCGCATTCCAGCGCGTTTTAAAGTATTTTTCATTAATTTTAAGGATTTTTTACGTATTCCACGCGAATTTCTTCCGCGCTTGCGCCCGCAACCCACACTTCGCCCGTAATGCGCGCGCCGTCGGCAAGCGATAAATAATACGCCGCCAAACGTTCGGCTTTCTCGGTTAAAAGCGCGTCGGGGTTTTCAATCACGAGTTTCACCCCTTCCACCGTTTGCAAAGTTAAAAAGGTGGCGCTCGTTGCGGGAGCTTGCCATTCGGCTTGTAGGATATTGTTGCGCACGCCACCGAATTTTCCCGAAAGTACGTTTAAAAAGGAAATCGCCGTTTCTACGCCTTGCCCCGAAAGTTTTTCGCCTTTTTTTCCCGAAACGGAAAAGCCCGTCAAACGCACGTTCGTTCCGCCGTCGGAGCGGTTGTCGCTCGTTGCCCGTTCGCCAAGAACTACGCCGTTTGCGCCGAGAATATAAAAGCTACCGTCTTGTTTTTGCACGGCGTATATTTCTTCGTCTTCCACCACTTTCACGATTACTTTATTGGGTTGTTTGGTCGAAAAGGAAGTCATACGGAAATACGGAAAGTCTTTTAAAAGCTTTTTCGCTTCCGTATTTTCCACGAATAAAGTCGATTGACCTTTATAGGCTTTTTCCAGTCCTTTCGTAAGCTCTTGCGCTTCTTTTTCGGAAAGCTCGGAAACGTAGTCGAATTTCACGACTACGTCGTCCACCCGATACACGTTCGCAACGCCTAACACCGCGCCCGCCAAGAACACGATAAACGTGAGAAAAATCACCCAAAATTTCTTCTTTTGCATACTGTACGTCCTTATATATGAATTCTTTTGATACTTGCGCCTAACGCTTTGAGTTTATATTCAAAGTCGGAATATCCCCGATCCACGTAGGACAAATCGTAGACGGAAGAAACCCCTTCCGCGCCGAGCGCGGCAATCACGAGCGCCGCCCCGCCCCGAAGATCCCCAGCCGTCACGCAAGCGCCGTGAAGCTTTTTCACCCCGCGAATAACCGCCGTGCGGTCGCGTACGGAAATATCCGCGCCCATGCGTTTTAACTCCGCCGCAAATTTAAAACGGGTTTCAAAGAGATTTTCTACGACGATCGTCGTGCCCTTTGCCGTGCAACAAAGGGTTGAATACTGCGCTTGCAAATCGGTCGGAAAACCGGGAAAGGGAGTGGTTTCCACCAAATCGACGGATTTTAACTCTCCGCTACTCTTTAAATATATTTTATCATTTTTTATATGTATTTTGCAACCGTTTTCACGCAATTTATGTAAAAGAGCGGCAATATTTTCAGAAGAAATTCCTTCCACTTCGATTTCTCCCCCGCAAACCGCCGCCGCGATTAAGAACGTACCCGCTTCTATGCGGTCGCCTATCGGGGTATATTCCACGCCGTGAAGCTTTTTAACGCCTTGCACGATAATCGTCGGGCTGCCTGCGCCCGCGACCTTTGCGCCCATTGCGTTTAAGAAGTTTTGCAAATCGACGATTTCAGGTTCTTTGGCTGCGTTTCGAATAACGGTAATCCCGTTTGCCTTTACCGCCGCAAGAATGATATTCTCCGTCGCGCCGACGCTTGGAAAATCCAAAAGAATGTCTGCGCCGACCAAATTTTTCGCTTCACAGGTTATGTAGCCGTTCTCTTCAATAATTTCCACGCCTAAGCGTTTTAGCCCCGATAAATGCAAGTCAATGGGTCTAAGCCCGATATCGCAACCGCCGGGATAGGAAATTTTCGCTTTTTTAAAACGGGAAAGCACAGAACCGAGCATAAAAACGGAAGAACGCAGTTCCTTCGTAAGCCTTGCGGGGATTTCGTGAGAAACTGCGTTTTTGCTATCGATCGTCGCGCAATCTTTCGTTCGTTTGATCTTACAGCCAAGCTCGCTTAAAATTTTGAGCATATTCTCTACGTCCGTAATGGCGGGTACGCCGCGTATCTTCACTTGTTCATCAGTTAAAACAGAAGCGGCAAGAAGGGGCAAAACGGCGTTTTTCGCACCTTGAATTTGTACTTTACCGAATAAACTTCTACCGCCCTCTATCATAAATTTATCCATACAATAAAGCTCCTTATGTTTCATTGTATGCCTTGCGGATTTCTTTTGTGATTAGAGCCGTCCTTCCCGTTGGTTTTTGCGGGATACCGCGTAGAGTAAACCCATTGAACACATTGTGATAATTAAGGAAGTATTTCCCGAACTAATGAGCGGAAGCGGAATTCCCGTAGGCGGAATTGCCCCGCTGACGACGAGCGCGTTGATAACCGTTTGGATAGCGTAGACGGCGGTTATGCCCGCAGAGAGAAGAAAGGAAAAAAAGTCGTTGGCACGCGCCGCCGTTTTTATCCCCCGATAGATAAGCAACGCGCTGAGAAAAAACAAGACTAAAATGCCCGCAAACCCCCATTCTTCCCCGATAATCGCTAAGATAAAATCGCTTTCCGCAAAGGGCAAAAAACGGTATTTTTGCCGAGAACGGAAAAGCCCCGTGCCGAACCACCCGCCGTTGCCGAGCGCGTAGAGCGACTGAATGAGCTGATACCCTTCGTCTTTCGGGGAAGCAAAGGGGTCTAAAAACGCGCTTAAACGCAACAGCCGATACGGCTCGATAGCAATTAATACGGGTACGGCGATTAGAACGGGCAAAGCGATAATAAAGAAATGCTTGATTTTCATACCGCCTAAAAAAAGCATTACGAGCATTAACGCACCCACGCACATCGTGACGGACATATTCGGTTCTAAAATAATGAGTACGCAAATCACCCCGCCCGCAAGCAATACGGGCAATACCCCTTTAAAGGTACGGAGCGAACCCATTCTCTCGGACATATACGCGCCCGAAAAAATGATAAAGCCGTATTTGGCAAGCTCGGAGGGTTGGACGGTAATCGGACCTATGCCTATCCAACGGGTTGCGCCGTAGTTGCTTTTTCCCACGCCCGGAACAAACACCAAAAGAAGCATCACGATAGGAACGAGTAAGGCAATCCAACGGGCTTTTTTCCCTTTGAGTTTTTGGTAATCGAAAAAGGACAGCGCAATCATTCCCGCGCAACCGAGAATAAAACCGATTAACTGCTTTTTCATAAAATAGAAGGAATCGCCGTATTGCACCTTCGCCGAATACGAGCTTGCCGAATATACAGACAATACGCCAAAACCCGCAAGAATTGCCGTTAAAATGGGGATCGACAAATCTCCGAGCGGTTTATTCTTCTTTTTCAGGCTCGCTTTCGCCGTCGTTTTCCGACCCGCCAAGCTCTTCCCGTTCGCTTTCGAATCCGCGAATGATTTCAACGAATTTATCCCCCCTTTCTTCAAAACTCGTAAACTCGTCGAAGCTTGCGCTCGCAGGGCTTAACAGCACCGTTTGCCCTTTTTGCGCGATCATTCCCGACAGCTTTACGGCAAGTTCGAACCCGCTACAAGCCGTAATATTTTTATATCCGCGTTTTAACGCGCTTTCTAACAAACGGAAACGGTTTTCCCCGTATAAAATCGCGTGAACGACTTTCGTTCTCGGCAAGGTTGCAAAGAGTAAATCGTAGTCGTAGCCCTTATCTTTCCCACCGAGCAAAAGCACCGTTTCTTCTTTCATGCACGCGATTGCTTTTTGCGTGGCGTCTACGTTCGTACCCTTAGAGTCGTCGATATACGACACCCCGTTAATCTCCGCCACCTTTTCAAGGCGGTGTTTAATCCCTTTAAATTCCCGAAGTGCTTTGGCAAGCGCACCCGTCGGCACGCCCATTATCTTAGCCGTTGCTATCGTTGCCAAAGCGTTTTGAATATTATGTACGCCATCTAAGGGAAGTTCTGCAACGGACAGGATTTTTTCCGCACCGAAATATAGTTCCCCGTTCCATAAATACGCGCCGTTGACCTTGCCTTGCGTGGAAAAATACAATACCCGCGCTTTCGTTTTATCCGCCATTTCCCGAACGAGCGGGTCGTCGTAGTTTAACACGGCGTATTCCGCTTCCGTCGAATTTTTCAACAGTCGGCTTTTTAAAAACACGTAGTTTTCCATATTATAATGTCGGTTTAAATGGTCTTCGCTGACGTTTAAAATCATCGCGATATGCGGGCGGAAAGACTGCAAGGTTTCTAACTGGAAACTGGAAATTTCCACGACGGCGACGCTCTCTTCGCTAAGATCCGTAGCCCCTATCAAAGGCGCGCCGATATTCCCGCAAGCATAGGCGTTCAATCCCCCTTCCGACAACACCTTTTCAAGCATGGATACCGTCGTGGTCTTCCCGTTCGTACCCGTGATTGCCACCGCGTAGGATCTTAAATACCTTGCGGCAAGTTCGGTTTCCCCGATTACCGCACGCCCCTGCCGTTTAAAAGACACCGCCATCGGGTGGTCGATAGGAATACCGGGCGATAAAACGAGTACGTCGCAAAAATCTGCCGACTTTTCTACCTGTTCGCGGGTTAAAAGCTCCGCGCCGAGCGCAACTAATTCTTTACAGTTTTTCTCCACGACGCCACTTTGTACGTCGTCGTAAATATACGTTTTGGCTTTGCGTTTTAATAAAAACTCCGCCGCC
>CAJGCN010000043.1 GCA_904501815.1 uncultured Clostridia bacterium | reverse complement strand
TCGGTTTTTCCGTCGAAAGAAAAGAGCAAGATTTTCATACCGGGATATCCGGTATTTTTCATAAGTTCCCGAACGCTTTCGTCGATCATTCCCAAATCTTCCGCAACGATACGGCGTTTTTTTAAGCCCTTAAACAGTTTTTCGCCCGGTCCTTGCAACCACCGACCGTTCTTTGCCGTTTCTTCCCCCTGCTCCACGACGAAAAACCTATCGAACCCACGAAAATGGTCTATCCGAACGATATCGAACAGAGTGAACGCATAGTCAATCCGCTCTTTCCACCAACGGTAGCCGTCTTTTTCCATCTTCGACCATTCGTAAACGGGATTACCCCAAAGCTGACCGTCTTCCGAAAACGCGTCGGGCGGTACGCCTGCTCGCAAGGAAATATTCCCTTCGCTATCAAGCATAAACAAATCTTTACGGTATTTCCAACTCTCCACGCTATCGGCGGAAACGTAGATAGGCATATCCCCCATAATCTCCACGCCTTTGGCGTGCGCGTAGGCTTTGAGCGCGTTCCATTGTTTTAAAAAAGCGTACTGCGTGAATTGCCAAAACTCAATTTCTTCGGCGTGTTCTTCCCCAAAATCTCGCAACGCTTTTTCGTCGGCGTTTTTATACGGTTCTTCCCATTCCGTCCACGCTGAATAGGAAAATTTACGTTTAAGCGACATAAACAGCGCAAAATCACGGTATTTCCCTTTCGCTAAAAAAGCTTGCCACTCTTGCGACGTTTTGTCCATTTTGGAAAACGCGCGCTCTAACACGAGCGTTTTATAGGCGAACTGTTTGCCGTAATCCACCCGCCGTTCGTCGTTTGCCCATTCAACGTATTCATAATCGGACTTTTCCAACAGTCCTTCTTCTTCCAACAGCTTAAAGTCGATAAAATAATAATTGAGCGCATCCGAAGCGCACGACTGATACGGGCTGTCGCCGTAGCCTGTCGGCAACAAAGGCAATACCTGCCAAATTTTTATCCCTGCATCAAACAGCCAATCGACGAAGGCGTACGCTCCTTCTCCGAGCGTACCGATTCCAAACGGCGACGGCAAAGACGAAACGGGCATTAACACGCCCGCTTTTCGGTTTGTTTTTTTATACGTTTTCTGTCCTTTCATTTGCTACCTTCTTCAAAAGCGGTTTTCTCTTGCGTAATTTTAACCCTTTCTAAGGCGTTTTATACCTGTTCAGCTATCCTTTTTAAGCGGTCGAGCAAGATTTCTTCGCTCTTTTTCACGCCTGCAATCTCTTCGCTTTCTAAAAGCTCTTGCGCCTGTTTCAAAAGGATTTGCGCCTTTTCTCGTTCTCCGAACGCAAGGGAATACGCCGAGAGCGCGCGCTTGGAAGCAAGCTCGTCCGCTTGTAAAGCGCAAGCGCAAAACTTTCCACATTCGTCCGCTTCTGCTTGATTTTTAAACAGGCTGTTCATATACACGAGTTCAACGGCAAGCGAAGTTTCTTCCTGTTCCGTAAGATAATCGGCGGAAGAAGCTAAGCGATTAAGCGCGTCGGCTGCTTCGTCGAGCTCCTTCTTTTCAAGATGATAACGATACCTAAAAAATAAGTTCATTGCGTACATGGGTTCGTCTTCAGGAAGTTGCGGGAGAGATAAATACAGTTCTTTATCTATTTCTCCGTAGCTTTTCCCTTCGGACAGTTCTCCTTGAATTTGCATACACGCAAGCATAATTTTTTCCTCATCCGCACCTTTTTTTACGCCCCGTAATATAAGCGTATCCGTTTTTCCCGACGCATATTCAATCGGTGGCAAATTTAAGAAAAATAAGTATGCAACGTAAGGAATTGCTCCCAACAGGAAATAATTCGCGCCAACAAAGATGAGCAACAAGAAAAATACCGCTACTATTGCGACGAGAAAAATTCCACCAAAGACTAACCCGCCGAGCGCGTAAGCCCCTGCGCGGCGTTGCATATCCCCACCTTTTTGGGGCAAAACTTGCGTTTGATCGGGCGCGAACGGGTTGGCAAAGCCAAAGCGTTTTTTACCCTTTTGCGCAAGGATTTGAAAACAAAAGAATTTGATATATTTCAGCTTCATTGCGTTGGCTTTTGCAAACGCCAAATGCCCAAACTCGTGAACGGTCGGCGCAAGCGCAAGCGAAAACAACAGCCCGCCGATCACGGAAAAAATACGCCCTACGCTTTGCCAAGCAAAAACGAGAACGGTCAGTTCTCCGACCACGAATAGAAACAACAGTCCTATCGAATAAATTTTCGCCACACTTCTTTTCATTCGTTTTACTCCAAAAGTCCTTGTTTTTTTGCGTAGCCTTCCAAATTATCGCTATCGCTCACGACGATTTTTGAAATATTCAGCCTTTCCATAATGCTTTCTAACCATATCGCCCCGCCCGTTAAAACGTCTGCTCTAAGCAAAGGTACGCAAGGGATTTTTGCGATTTCTTCCACGCTGAGCGATTGCAAGCGCGCGCTTAACGCTTTCACTTGATCAAGCGACAACACCGTTCCTGAAACTTTACTTCCGTCGTAGTTTATAAGTCCCAAAGCCACCGCGCCGAGCGTAGTTGCCGTACCGCCGATTGCGTACACGGTATGTCCGTTTTCCACTTTTCCAAATTCTTTTACGGATTCTTCTGCTGTTAAATAGTAAAGTTTAGGGTCGTTTCCACAGCGTTCTTTTAAGCGAACGACACCTACGTTTACGCTCTTTTTATAAGTAATTTTCCCGTTTGTTCGAAAGATAAGCTCCGTACTCGCCCCGCCGATATCTAAAATCCCGCCGTCTTGATAGCCGAGCGCGCCTACAATCCCAAGTTCGGCTTCTTCTTCGCCTGAAATGATTTCTACGCTGAGTCCGCAAAGCTCTTTCACGCGCTTGATAAACTCCGCTCCGTTTTTTGCCGTACGCACGGCGGCGGTGGCAAAGGCAAGCGCCTGTTCCGCACCTTCTTTACGCGCGCGGTCGTAAAAGGTTTTCACCGCTTGCGCGGAACGCTCGATTGCGCTTGTCTTTAACTGGGGCGCAACGCTCAACCCTTCCCCTAAACGGGTGGTTTGTATCGTCTTATATAAAACTTTTCCGTTCGCCACAAGCATTAAGCGAACGGAATTAGAGCCGATGTCGATTACGGCAAATTTATTCATTTCTTTATTTCCCTTGATCCTTAATAAAACCGAGTTTAAAAGCTTCCCATTGCAAATATTCGTCGCTTAAATAATGGTCGAGATCCCCTTCGTCGGATAAATTCTTCTCTTCCCAATACGCGATTTCCTTTTGCGTTTTCTCTATACGGTCGTCATACACGTTGATAGTGACGATCTGATAGATTAGCACGCCGACGAGAACGACGAGCAAAGTCGTTGCCGCGACCGCGACGGCGGTTATAATTTTTCTTAATTTTTCTTCTGTCATTGACCTTACCCACCTTTTTTTCTTTGGGTTTTTTCGTATTTTTTCTTAATTTTAGTCTTCTTACAGCTTTCTTTACTGTATTATAGCACTTTTTTTCAAAAAAATCAAGTATTCTGTGTATACTTTTTAAATATAAAATTAAACCGACGGCGTAGCCTACTCCCATAAACGCCCGAAAATCGGGAAATTTGAGCAATGCGCCGAGCAAAACGGTAAAAACGGCGAACACCGCAAAGAACAGGATATCGAAAATACCCGTCAAAAGAAAGTTTTTTCCGCTTTTACAACCTGATAAGTAGCGAAGACAGGAAAAAATTTCGTAGAATATTCCCCCTAAAAAGCCGATCGGAATACAGCATAAAAATAAGAGAAGTTGTTCGCGCGCGCTCATTTTTTATTTGAAAATTTTGGAAGCGAAGCCTTTGCCACCGTAAGAAATCCCGAAAATTTTCCCGCTTGCCGTGAACGTTCCGCTCGTTTTGGAAAAGCCCGTAATTTTAAGTTCCGCACCGCTACAATGCAGTTTTTCTCCGCCGATAAGAGCTAAGGTGATTTTACTTTCCGAAAAAGCTACTACGCTTTCTACCCCGCTGACTGCGATAGTTTTCCGTTGTTCGATTGATACTGAATGAGTCGTCGTTTCTTGCATACCATACTGTATGCGAAAAAATTCATAAATATGACTGTTTACTCTAATTTTGAAAATTTATCTAAAAAAGAAAATTTCTTGCCTTGCGTTTTATACTCTGCGAGCGTATCGAGTTGTACGTTATGAATACTTTGAAAAATATTGTTCTCTACGTTGGGGTTTTCTTCCTTTAACGAAGCGATCAGCTCTTTCACCCGTTGCCGAGCGGAAAACAACTCCCCGCCATTTTTCTCGATCCCTTCCGTAAATTTACACGCGCACGCGATAAATTGCAATTCGTTAAACTCTTTCCAACGAATTATATCCCGTTCTAACACGCAATATAAAGGTCTAATCAGCTCCATACCTTCAAAGTTCGCGCTTTTAATTTTCGGCAACATTCCTTGCATCTGTCCGCCGTAGAGCATACCCATTAAAGTCGTTTCAATCACGTCGCTTTTGTGATGCCCAAGCGCAATTTTATTGCAACCGAGTTCTTTTGCCTTTGCGTATAAATGCCCCCTTCTCATTCTTGCGCATAAGTAGCAAGGGGAATCTGCCGACGCGCTTTCGGAAGCCGCGAAAATATCGCTTTCAAACACCGTGATAGGAATTTGCAACAGCTTAGCATTTTCTTCAATCCGCGTTCTGTTTTCTTTGTTATAGCCAGGATCCATTACGAGAAAAAGTAGCTCGAACGGCGTTTCGCTATGCCGTTGCAGTTCTTGCATTAACTTAGCGAGCACTACGCTATCTTTCCCGCCCGAAATACAGACCGCGATTTTATCCCCCGCTTCGATTAAACGGTATTTTTTCACCGCTAAAACGAAAGGCGACCAAAGCTCTTTACGGTACGTCGTAATCAGCGAACGCTCTATTTGTTGACATCTCGACAGCTCTTTTGCCATACTTTTCCCGTCCTTTACAAACTACTACGCCTATTATAACAAAGGTCGCAAATCCCGTCAAGCGTTTTTGCTTTTTAACGCAAAATCAAAAGTTTTTGCTTCGCGCGCGTGATTGCCGTATACAGCCAACGGTTTCGCTCTTGAGAAAACGCCCACGATTCGTCGAACACGACGACGAAATCAAACTCCGAGCCTTGCGCTTTATGGCAAGTAATGGCGTAGGCGAACTCAAAGCGGGCAATCGGTTCTTCGGCCACCGCTTTCAACCTGTGCAAAAGTGCAAAATTGTTCTCGTGCGCAACCGTTCCGTCGACAAACGAAACGGCCTTATCCCCGTAGTAATGAGAATATTCCTTATTCGTAAAAATGCCCGTATCGAAGGGTACGCATATTCTTTCCTTTAAAAAATCGGGCTGAAATTCCATCGTTGCTAAATCATCCAACTGTTCTTCAACGCCGTACGCCTTGCCGATCACCCCGTTGACAAGATGAAATTTCTCTTCCTTATCAAGGGGTTTTTCCCAGTCGTTAAGCGTACAAATAACTTTTTCTCCGTCCGTCGGGAGCGGTTCATCAACGGAAATACCTTTATATTCGCGAATTTCTTTATTTAAGGCGTTTCGCGTGATATTCCGCCCGCAAATAATTTGGTCGGCTTTTAAAAATACCCGTTTTCGCTCTGAAAGAGATAATCCCCCACGTGGCATCACGCATACGTTATCGCCGTAATTTCCAAAGGGAATACGTTCCCCTTTTCTTGCCATCGTCGCAAGCTGAACGATAGGATTGTCCTTTTCCTGCCGAACGATTTCTTTTAGCTCGTAGTGCGGATTTTGCAAGAGCTTACACACGCCGTTGACGGGCGGAAGTTGCGCGCTATCCCCCGTAAACAGACATTTAACTTGAAAGCTTAATAAATCGCTTAAAATTTCTTCGTTAATCATAGACGCTTCGTCCACGATAATCAAACGAATTCTTTCGTCTATCTTTTCTCTCTTGTAAAAGCTCAAACGGGAATTTTGGATAATTTCCCCATTTTCGTCCACGTCGAAATCGTCTTCGTTGCGAATATAAATAAGCCCGTGTACCGTACCTGCGAGCGTACCTTTTTGAATGATATTTACGGCGGCTTTGCCCGTCGGGGAAGTGAAAACCACTTCTTCGCCCGCTTTCAAATGCAAGACTTCTTTCACGAGATAATCAATCAAAAAAGTCTTGCCCGTACCCGCATAGCCTGCAAGCACGAACACCTGATCGTCCGTGTTTAAAAACCATTCCGAAATAAGTTTTATCGCGTTTTGCTGGTCGCGGGTAAGTTTGATTTCCATAGCTTTTTTATTGTATCACCTTTTTATGGAAAAAGCAAGCATTTTACAAACATTTGTTCGTAAAAATAAAATTATTTTTCGTAAGGAAAAAGCGAGCGCGTGATTGCGCCCGCTTACGGTTCGTGTAAATATTTGATTAGTCTTTGAAATATCTGTCTAAAAGACCTTTGAAGCCTGCGCCGTGCCGAGCTTCGTCTTTTGCCATTTCGTGAACGGTGTCGTGAACGGCGTCGTAGCCGAGCTGTTTCGCTTTTACCGCAAGGTCAAGCTTGCCCTTGCAAGCGCCCGCTTCCGCCATATAACGGAGCTCTAAATTCTTTTTGGTGGAAGCCGTGACGACTTCTCCTAAAAGTTCTGCGAATTTCGCTGCGTGTTCCGCTTCTTCGAATGCGTATCTTTTATACGCTTCGGCAATTTCGGGATACCCTTCGCGTTCTGCAACTCTTGCCATTGCAAGATACATACCAACTTCCGTACATTCGCCCGTGAAGTTTTCACGAAGTCCTTCGACGATACCCATATCTTCCACTTGGCCGTCGCCCACGTGGTGTTCGCACGCCCAAGCTGCTTGTTCTTGGCTTACCGCTTCAAATTTCGTTGCGTTGCATTGGGGGCATTTTTCCACGCCGTCTTCCACTACGCAACCACAAATCATACATCTTTTCATAAATTAAATTCCTCCAAAATCGATTTTTGCTTTCGCCTTATTATAATAACATATTCGAGCGATTTTGTCAACGGTTGAAAGGATAAAATCTATGAAAATATTTGCCTGTTTTGGAAACGGTTTTTGCGCTTTTAAATTTGTTCGAGCCTAAGTTTTAAATTCTTTTTCCCAAAGCGAACGAGTACGTTCATTTCCCCTTTTTGCAGGGTAATTTTGCTTTTCATTCCCCAAAGCCCGCGCATATTTTTCAGCTTTAAAACGCCCGTTTCGGGATTAAAGGAATACTTGCATTTCTTCTCGATTTTCTTGCCGTTTTCTTCTTGATAACGCAAAATAAACTGATTTTTTGCCGTCAGTTCAACGGTAAGATTTTTATACTCGTCCGTTTTCGTTTCGCCGTTAAAATAGATTTCTTTACATTCGTAAAAACCGACGTGCGGTTTGGTAATCTCTTTGAGCGAATCGGATTTTTGAATAAAAACCTTTTCGTACGATACGCCTAATCCGTCTGCTTGCGCCGTTTGCGTTTTCAGCGCCGTAAAGACGGAAAACGAAAGTCCTAAAAGAAGTGCCGTTGCTACGATTTTTTTACTGTTTTTTACCTTTTTCATAAAGGCAGTATGCGCTAAAAAAGGGAAATTATTCCTAAAAAACTTCCTTTAAAAATTATTTTTCGCAAGCAGCGTAGACGATTGCCGACATTTCTTCAAACCGTTCTTGCATTTGCGAAGCGAGTTTAAACTGCGTTCTTGCGCGAACGAGATTGTGCCCTGCGTATTTCGTGGCAAAATAAGTATCACCCGAAAGATAATCGGATAAAAAGCGCATACCGCATTCCATCGTCATCAAATACGCGCCGTACGGCATCAATTTTTTCTCTTCTTCCGTGATGCTTTCTTTCACTGCGCCACAATAGCCTTCCGCATACGCTTTAAACAAATTGATATCAAAATTTACCTTGCTAAGGTCGGGTTCGTCTTCCGCCGCCGTAGAAGCACCGAAACGAATGGAATCCCCAAAATCGTAGAGCATAGAGCCTGGCATAATGGTATCTAAATCGATTACCGCGCGCGCTTCGCCCGTTTCCGCATCCATTAAGATATTATTGAGTTTAGTATCGTTATGCGTGACCCTAAGGGGCAATTTACCGCTTTGCAAGCCTTCGACGGCTTTGGAATAAGTATCCGCGCGGTCAAGCACGAACTGCACTTCCTTTTCGCAATCTTTACGGCGGTTAAAACTGTCTTTTTCCAACGCTGCTTTAAAATCCGCAAAACGCTTGGGCGTATCGTGGAAACGGGCAATCGTTTCCGTGAGCTTGGAGGCGTCGAATTCCGCAAGGTAATTTTGGAATTCCCCGAACGATTTCCCAGAATTGAAAAATACTTTCGCATCGCTTACCGTTTGATAGGTAATAGTGTTTTCGATAAACGCATACATACGGTAGCAAGCTTCCCCTTTATAAAAGGGCTGTCCTTCTTTGGTGGGAATAACTTCGAGCGTTTCCACCCCGCGAGCGCGCAAATGTTCGGTGACCCCGCAAATGTTGCGCATTAAGCTATCGGGGTCGGTGAATACTTTGGTATTCATCTTTTGCATAATATAGCGTTTTTTATCCGTCGTCACGAGCAATGTTTGATTGATATGCCCTTCGCCGTACGGGCGCACGTCTTGCACTTCGCCTTCGATAGCAAAAAGTTCTGCAATTTGTTTATTTTCCTTCGTATAGTCCGTCATGATTTTTCTCCTCCACAAAACGTAGTTTGTAGTTTCATTATACCACATATTTTTTAATTTGTGGATATTTTTAGAGAAAAACGAAAGAATTTGATATAACTTTGTGATAATTTATAATTTTTTCTTGGGGTGATCGGCGTAGTCTTTGGCGATTTTCTCGCTATTGAAAATAACGCCTGCAATAAAACAAATCATCAGCACGTACAGCCAAAGCAAAAATACGATTAACGCGCTAAGCGCGCCGTAGAGCCTTGACAGGTTTCCGATTTTTAAATAAACGCCGAACCCGATTAACGCGACCGTCCACGCCCCGACGGTAATTAGCGTACCTTTTAAAAACAAGCGAATGGGAACGCGAAAAGGACAAATATACACGTTTAAAAGTAGAACCAGAAAAAAAGAAAGGGCGAATAACAATAAATAGGTTAGAAAAATTTGCACGAGCGGAGAAAGGATTT
The DNA here is from genome assembly GCA_904501815.1 of uncultured Clostridia bacterium. Lineage (GTDB taxonomy): Bacteria > Bacillota > Clostridia > Christensenellales > Borkfalkiaceae > Scatosoma. The sequence goes on along the minus strand of CAJGCN010000043.1, from coordinate 1,330 downwards.
TGGAAAATACGAAGCTCCCGAACGCGAAGACGAGCATAAACACGAGTACGCTCGTCATCAAAAGAAGCATTAATAAAAACGCGCCAAATCGAACGAGAAGTCCTTTTTTTTGATGAAAATCGTAGATCAACTCTCCGCTTCGGCGCATTTGATAAAACAAGTTCGTAGAAGAATAAAGCGTGGTCAAAAGCAAAAAGACAGACGCGCCCGTCGTTGCGCTTTCCGCTTCCATTCGGATATATTCCAAAATATTTTTTACCGAGCCGAATACGGGCAAGTCAAAAATCTCGTCGACGTCTACGGGTAGTTTTCCAAAGAGCAACGTAAGCCAAAAGGTCAGCGGGACGAGCGACATAATCAAAAAGAATACCAGCGTGCCTGCAATCGTGGTGTATTTTTTAAAACTTAATAAGTCGTATTTCTTTTTTACGAACTCAAAACTTTCCGTCAATTTATTCATCCGTATTAGTATGGACGATTGACGGATATTTTTAAACCTGTTTACTTTCAACTCGTACCTGCCCTGCCTATTTTAAAAGAGAGCGGTTTTCCCCGCTCTCTCTTTTCGTTATTGATTGCAACAACCTGAGCCGCTTCTGTTTTGCGAATACAATCTGCAACAATTGCCGAACGTGCTACCGCATTGGTTATACGAAGAGGTATTCCAACCGCAACCGCACGTAGTGCAACGATTACAGCCACCGCAACGGCAACCGCAATTACAGCCGTTTCCGTTGTTCGCCGTATTCGTTCCGCTATTCACGGGAACTACCCGATAAAACACGGAAGTTAAATAAGAACCGCCGTAATAAAAGTTGCTATTATTCGTAGTGGACAACCCGTTAAAGGTCGTTCCGCAGTCACAGCCGTTTGCGCTTGCAAACGAAGTAGAATTCCAACAATGACTCATAAAAATCGTTTTCCTTCTTTTGTATTTGGATTTTACTCCATAGTTTATTATATGTTCGCCACACAAAAAAAGGTACGAAAAAAGGAGAGAATTTTCTCTCTCCTTATACGTTTTTATTATTCCCATTCAATGGTTGCGGGGGCTTTAGGGCTAAGGTCGTAAAGCACGCGACATACGCCGGGAACTTCCGCTAAAATTCTATCGGTAATCTTTTTGAGCACCGCCCAATCGAGTTCGGGTACGGTTGCGCTCATAGCGTCTACCGTGTTGACCGCACGAATAATGACCGGCCAATCGAACACGCGCTTGCCTTCGCGTACGCCCGTCGAACGGAAATCGGGCACGACGGTGAAGAATTGCCAAACCTTATCGGTCAAACCTGCTTTGTCAAATTCTTCGCGGAGAATTGCATCCGATTCG
>CAJGCN010000042.1 GCA_904501815.1 uncultured Clostridia bacterium | reverse complement strand
CCTTCTTTTTTCCAGAGCCTGTCGAAACGCCGAATACTTAATTTCTTTTCCTGAGCCATAATTATACCTTTCTCTTTTGTGTATTGTTAAAAAAATGCCGCGTACCTTACGATACACGGCAAATGCAGAATATACCTTTCTCGTAAATTTGCTACAATTTTTTTTCATAATACACCAGCATATTTCAGCAACGGAATTTTGAAAAACGATAAGAGATATAATCCTACCAAGATTATATCCGTTGCAAAATTTTAATATGCTTGTTAAGAAGTATTTGCCTTTTTTGCAAAAAGACTAAAAAATTGTAGCATATTTATTATACGCAATTTTAAAAATAAAGTCAACGAGAAACGCTTTATATATAAAAAATTATTGTAAATAAAAGACAGGCACAAGACCTGTTTTGTCGCTAAGCTATATACCCACGCAAAGCGTAGGAGCGTCGTCGCTAATGAGTTTTGGGGAAAAGTCTTGCGTTGCGTTATACGCTCCTCGCGAGAACCGCTGATAATTCAGCGTTTCTCGCGATTAACTCAATCCAAAAAAATAAAGACAGGCACAAGACCTGTCTTTATTTTTTTGGTGGAGCTAAGCGGATTCGAACCGCTGGCCTCCTCGTTGCGAACGAGGCGCTCTACCAACTGAGCCATAACCCCAAAAGCATACTTATTATATAACTTCTTTTCTTTTTTGTCAATAAATTTTAGCCATATACTTGCAAATTTTTTTTAAATATTGTATAATTATTTTTAAGGAAACCAAAATTTTCCTACGGAGAATAAACTATGAACGTAAAACAGGAAAAAGAACGCATTATTGCGTGGCTTAAACTTCATAAAGAACAAACGAACTGTAAAGGCGTGGTGCTCGGTCTTTCGGGCGGGAAGGACAGTACCACCGTAGCAATGCTTTTAAAAGAAGTCTGGGGGGAGAATTTCGTTGCCGTGATGATGCCGAACGGAAAGCAAAAGGATATCGACGATTCATATGCAATCGCTAAGGCTCTCGGCTTGAATTATCGCGTAGTCAATATCGAAAACGCCTATCAAGGCTTACTTTCGGAAATTCAAAGCCAAACGGGCGGAAATATCCTAATTTCCGATAAAGCCAAAACCAACGTTCAGCCCCGCCTTAGAATGACCACCCTTTATGCCATTGCGCAAACGCTCGGCTATCAAGTAGTCGGCACGGGTAATGCGAGCGAGCGTTTTATCGGTTGGTTTACCAAATGGGGGGACGGCGCGTGTGATTTTAACCCGATTGCGCATCTCACCTGTACGGAAGTTGTAGAGCTTGGCTCGTATCTTGCGCGGGAAGCGGGACTTGACGAAAAATTCGTCGTAAAAGCTCCGTCCGACGGGTTGACGGGGAAAACGGACGAAGATAATTTCGGATTTACCTACGCCGAACTCGACGGGTATATTCGGGGCGTTCCTGCCTATCAAAGGGGGGAAAACGTAGAAAAAATTCAAAATTTATATAAATGGTCAAGGCACAAACTGCAAATGCCGAAAACTATTGAATAATAAGGAAAAAAAGCTATGTACGCATTTTTAAGATTTCCAAACTTTCGTTTAAGCGGACTTATCTAAACGGAGATTTAAGAAATTTTTTCCATTCGCTTGACGCACGGAAAGTTTTGTGATAGAATATAAATACAAAAAGAATTGCTTTTTATTAAGCAAAAGGGAGGGGAAGTATGAAAATGATTACTGCAATCGTAAACAAAAAAGACGTAAACGAAGTCAGCGTGGCGTTGACGGACGCAGGCTTTGAGTTTACAAGAATGGCGTCTTCGGGCGGTTTTTTGCGCTCGGGCAACACCACGCTTTTAATCGGCACGCAAGACGAAAAGGTTGACGACGCGTTGGAGTTAATTCGTAAAAATTGCTCTAAGCGCACGGAGATAGTGCCGTCAATGATAGCTTCTCCTATTCCTACGGCTTTTTCGTATATGACGGAAGTGACGGTCGGCGGGGCAATCGTGTTCGTGACGGACGTCGTTCGGTTTGAAAAAATGTAAGAAAAATTACCGCCCTGAACGGTCGTTCGGGGCGGTATGTTTAGCGTAAATTTTTATCGGGTTTTCCTATAATTTAACGGGGAAAGCCCGATTTCTTTTTTGAAAATCAAGCTGAAATAGTTGGCGGACGAAAAACCGCATAAAAAGGAAATTTCTTCAATGGATTTATTCGTGGTGGAAAGCAAGGACTTCGCTTTATTCAGCCGTACGCGGAAGACATATTCCATAATCGAACAGCGTAAAACGTTTTTAAAGCGTTTGCATAAAGTGGCTTTGGAAAGGAAAAATTGCTTGCACAGTTTTTCGAGCGAAATTTCCTTTTGATAATTTTCGTTAATATAAAAAATTACTTTTAAAACGACGGGGTCGTTGTCGTCCTTGATCGGAGAATGGCTGGCAAAGGGGATAGGCTGTAAGTTTTGTTTTTGCAAAAAATACAAAATCGTTTGCACGATAGATAGCTCGTAGTTTTTTCTATCCTTAGAATTCATTGCTTTAAGCGCGGAAACTTCTTCTAAAAGTCCTTTGGTCAAAGAAAGATATTCCCCGTCTAAACGCATAGCGAAATGCTTGTTGCAGTCGGATAAAAATTTAATTTCTTCCTTTTTTAAAAGGTCGGCAGAAATATTGATATTGATGCGCTTATACGGTCCGCCTTCCGTTTTATGCAGGAAAAAAGGGGGAAACACGCAAAAAGAATTCGGCGGTAAAACGAACATTTTATCCCGTGAAAAAATTGCCCGCGAGCCTTCTAATAAAAAATATAACTCGTAGTAATCGTGGCTGTGCGGTTCGGACATATCAAAATCCGTTTCCATGTGTCTGTGTTCAATTTCTAAAAATTCCATAGCTTTCCTTTACGATTTATGTAATTTTAATTATTTTATCACGCTTTTCTTTGTTTGTCAAGCGTATTTATGAATATTCTTTCCGTTTACTTGACAAACCTATCCGCTTATGTTATTCTATTGATATCAAAATGATATCTAAAAACAGGACTGCTATGGACGTTATCAAAATTGAGAATTTGCAAAAGAGCTTTGGCGAAGTCAAAGCGGTGCAAGGCATTAGTTTTAAAGTGAAAGAAGGGGAGTTGTTTGCTTTTCTCGGCGTGAACGGCGCGGGGAAGAGTACGACTATTTCCATTCTTTGCGGACAATTAAAAAAAGACGGTGGCAGGGTTGAGATTAACGGCAAGAGCTTAGATAGCGAGCCTGCGTTTTTGAAATCGGCGTTAGGGGTAGTTTTTCAAACTTCCGTGTTAGATAAGCCGTTGACGGTATACGATAACTTAAAAAGCCGCGCCGCGCTCTACGGCATTACGGGCGAAGCGTTTGAAACTCGGTTAAAGGAACTTTGCGAATTGTTGGAATTTGGCGATTTACTGCGCCGTCCGTTCGGGAAACTTTCAGGCGGGCAAAAACGGCGCATTGATATCGCGCGCGCTTTGTTGCATAACCCGTCTATTCTTATTCTCGACGAACCGACGACGGGTTTAGACCCGCAAACCCGCAAAAATGTTTGGCGGGTAATCGAAACCCTTCGCCGTGAACAAAAAATGACGGTGTTTTTAACTACGCACTATATGGAAGAAGCTGCGGATGCCGATTACGTCGTAATTTTAGACTGCGGAAAAATCGCGGCGGAAGGAACTCCGCTTTCTTTAAAAAACGAGTTTACGGGGGATTTTATCACCCTTTACGGCGTTAAAGAAAGCCAAGCGAAATCGCTCGGCTATCCTTGCGAAAAGGTCGGGGACGGGTATCGTATTTCCGTGCCGAATACGGCGACGGCGACCGCGCTTATCAAGGATAATCCGCAATTGTTTGTTGATTACGAGATTGTTAAAGGAAAAATGGACGACGTATTTTTAGCGGCTACGGGGAAAAATTTAGCGGAAGAAGGGAAAGAAAATGCGAAATAAGATAGAATGGAAAACGCTCGGCGCGCTTATAAAACGTAATTCCAAAATGTTTTTTAAAGATAAAGGAATTTTCTTCACTTCGCTCATCACACCTTTGATTTTGCTCGTGCTGTACGCTACCTTTTTAGCAAACGTATATAAAGACAGTTTTTTGCAGGCAATGCCCGAAGGGATAACCGTATCTGACAAACTGTTAAACGGTATGGTCGGCGGACAGTTGCTCTCGTCGCTGTTAGCCGTGTGTTGCGTGACCGTTTCTTTTTGCGCGAATATGCTCATGGTGCAAGACAAAGCGTTGGGAACGCGAAGCGATTTAACCGTGTCGCCCGTGAAAAATTCTACGCTTGCTTTGGGATATTATCTTTCTACGACGCTCACGACCCTTGCCGTCAGCTTAGTCGCTACGCTTGCAGGTTTAGCGTATATTGCTATTTGCGGGTGGTATATGAGCGTAGGGGATATTTGTCTTTTGCTTCTCGACGTGTTTTTAGTGTCTGCGTTCGGTACGGCGCTGTCGTCGGTAATCAATTTCTTTTTAAGCTCGCAAGGGCAAATTTCTGCCGTCGGGTCTATCGTTTCGTCGGGCTACGGCTTTATTTGCGGAGCGTATATGCCTATTTCACAGTTCGGCGGTTGGCTTCGCAATACGGTTGCCTTTTTGCCCGGTACGTACGGTACGGCGTTGCTTAGAAATCACGCGTTAAACGGCGTACTTCGAGAAATGAATTCGCTCGGGTTTCCGCCCGAATCAATTGCGGGGATAAGAGATACCGTCGATTGCAATATCTACTGTTTCGGCGCAAGCGTACCGCAAGGGGTGATGTATGCAATTCTTGCCCTGTCGGTGGTTGCGTTAGTAGGATTGTATATTCTCTTAAACGTATTAAAAGAACGGAAAAATGCAAAATAACGAAAAAGCCGCTCCCAAACGGGAACGGCTGATTTTTTATAAGTCTGTTTAGAATTTATTTTCTACGAATTTGCTCACGTCGTAGCCTTGACGGTAAATTAAATAAGTGTTAATCATAGGCGCTTCGAAATCTTTGAGCGAAACTTCTTCTAACTTTCCGCTGTCTAAAAGGGGTTGTACGAATTTATAGGGCAGGAAAGCATAGCCAAGTCCGCGTTCTAAGTAAGGATATAATTTGGAAGTGTTGTCCACTTCTAACTTAAACACGTGGTTCTTCGGGAACATAGACCGAATAAATACACCCGCTTCGCTTAAAGTTAAGTCGCACATAAGATAGGGGATTCGGCAAAGCTGTTCTTTGAGCAAACCTTCGGGGTATTCGTTTTTGCCTTTGGCGCATACGAGCGCGATACGGTCGGTATCGAACACTTCGCAAGAATATCCGAGTTTTTTAAGCGGAATTGCCGAGAATACCATATCCAACACGTTGTCTTGAAGCTGTTGGATAAGGTCTAAAGAGTGTCCCAACATCACCTTCACGGAAGTTTCGCTGTTTCCTTCCATGCATTGATCGATTAAGGGTTTAACGTATACTTCGTAAGTGGCGTTAATCGCGCCGATAGAGAATTTGCGTTGATGCGCGGAAGCCGCGTTCATTTCGGCAACCGACGTTTCTTGAAGCTCTAAAATACGTTCAGCGTATTTTAAAAAGATTTGACCTTCTTCCGTTAAAGAAACGGATTTTGACCCGCGCGAAAAAAGTTTTTTGCCGACTTCTTTTTCAAGCTCGCTGATTCTGTTCGTGACGGTCGATTGCGCAATAAACAGCTTTTCAGCGGCAAGAGTGAAGTTTTTCACTTTTGAAAGAAAGATAAAGGTTTTTAATTCTTCGGTATTCATAGAAAAAATAAATTATCCCCGTTAAATGAATTTGTTTATTCTATTATACCATTTTATTTTTCTTTTCGCAAGTAAAAAAACGCTGTTTTTTACTAAACTTGGAATAAATTGTCCCGTTCGGTTGACAAATTTGCCCTAAACGGCTATACTTATAAGGTAGGAGAAATACTTATGCAACAAACGACCGTTTATGAAAACGTACAAAAATTAAAAGCCGAGCTTTCTTGCGGGAACGCGTTCGGGGAAAAAGTCCGTATCGTCGCGGCAACGAAAATGCAGTCCCCCGAAAGGATTAACGCCGCTATCGACGGGGGCGTAGATGCGATTGCCGAAAATAAAGTGCAGGAGTTTCGTGATAAAAACGACGCGGTAAAGGCTTGTCCAAGACATTTTATCGGGCATTTACAAACGAATAAAGTCAAGTATTTAATCGGAAAAATCGAGCTGTATCATTCTTGCGACCGCGAAGATTTAGCAAAAGAAATCGCAAGGTTATCTTTGAAAAACGGACTAATTTCCGACGTACTTATTCAAATAAATATCGGTGAAGAAGAAAGCAAAGGGGGATATGCCTACGACGACGGGAAAGAAGTTTTTGCGCGCCTTTCCGCTACGGAAGGTTTACGCGTTCGCGGGTTTATGGCAATGCTTCCCGATTCTCCCGATAAAAAACTTCTTGCGGATTTAACCGATAAAATGCGCGCTTTATTCGATTGGGCGAAAGCGCAAAAGGAAAATATCGATTATCTATCAATGGGAATGAGCGGGGACTACCGCCTTTGCGTGGAGCACGGCAGTAATATGATACGGGTCGGGTCAACGCTGTTCGGCGCGCGCGATTATTCCAGTTAAGGAGCGCATATGTATACTTTGATTACGGGTGCAACGGGGGGATTAGGCAGAGCGTTTTGTTTTGCATGCGCAAAAGGGGGCGACCCGCTTTTGCTTACGGGCAGGTCGGAAGAAAAATTAACCGCTTTACGCGCTGAAATTCTTGCTTTATACCCTACGGCGCAAGTGAAAATTTATCCTGCCGATTTAGCAAGCGACGGGAGCAGGTACGCGTTGATAGAAAAATTGACGGCGGAAGGAGTAGTGCTTTCGCGCTTGATTAACGTGGCGGGCGCAGATATCCAAAAAGGGTTTGAAGAATATACGCAAGAGAAAATTTCCTTTCAATGCCGGGTGAATTTTGAAAGTGTGCTTGCCCTTTGCCGTTTTGCGATAGACCGCAGAGCCGAACGGTTGGAAATTATCAATATTTCCAGCGTTTCCGGCATTTATCCTATGCCGTATTTTGCCCTTTACAGCGCGTTAAAAGGCGCGCTTACTTCCTTTTCGCAGTCTTTGCGCCAAGAAATGAAAGGAAAAGGGGTTTGCGTGACGGCGGTTTTGCCCGGCGCAATGCCTACGCGGGAAGATATCAAAGAGCAAATAAAAGGGCAAGGGCTTTGGGGCAAGTTAGCCGCAAAATCCCCCGAATGCGTAGCTGAAAAAAGTTTAAACGCCGTGCGTAAAAATAAGCGCAAGCTAATACCGGGCTTTTGGAATAAAGTGATGAACGTTAGCACGAAGCTGATACCCTTGCCGTTGAAATTGAAATTTATCGCAAAACGTTGGAGCAAAATACGAAAAGACGCCTTTTAAGGAGCGTCTTTTTGCTTTTAAGCTTCCCGTCTTGCGAGAATTTTTCCCGTTTTGGCGTTTAAAAGAAAGGCTACCGTTTTCTTTTCACGGCTGACGATACCAACGTAATAATAGGGCGCGTCTTCATAAAGCAAGCGCAGATAGATTTCCCCTTTAAACCCGTATTTATCCGTTAAAGCGGAAAATAATTGCTTTTCTTCCACTTGCACGAGCGAAAGAACTTTTTTCGGCGATAAAGCGTTTTCGTCGAGCACGGATTTTGCGTTCAACTCGCACACGGTATCGTCAAAACGAATTTTAAAGAGTATTTCTTTGGCTTTTGACGTATCTAGCGAACAGGAATAAAAATACTCCGATTTCACGTTGTCGTAGGAAGCTTCCCCGCCGTATGTTTTGCCGTTATAGCTAAACTCAATCGTGCATTGACTTTTTTGCCCGTCCGCATCTAAGCGTACTTCCGTCAAAGTGGTTTTTTCTTTGGGAATACCGTCGGCAAGATAAGGGATTTCCCGTTCTACCGAATGAACGCGCAAAGAGAAAGTTTCGTCGGAAGCTAATAAAATATTGTTTCTAAGCTCGGAAACGTAGTCGAAATAGTTCACGGCTTTTTGGCAACCTGAGCCGAACGCTACGAACACGAGCAAAAAAAACAAGACGAAAAATAATGAAAATGCTTTCAAGTGTCTTTTGTGAGAGCGAAAAATGAAAAAAAATCCGTCCATAGTATAATATATTAAAAAAAGATGTGAAACATACCCAATATTTTTCGTTCATATACTTGCTTTTTTATTTTCTTTGTGGTAAAATAAGTAATAATACAAAACGGAGGAGAAAGGAATGCGTGGCGATAAGATTATTTTAAAAGCCGTACTCAGCACTCTTGCGGCAATCGCAGCGTTATTCCTTCTTTTATTTTCCGCTTTGGCAATCTTTTTCCCGTCTACTATGATGAAATTTACCTACGATCTCGGCATGGAAGACGCAAGCTTGCATTTTGCAGAACGGGCGTATGAAAGAAGCGACGAAATTTATTTCGTAGCGTTTGCCACCGAAGTCGCTATCGTCGCCGAAGATTTTAAAGAAATAGACGTTTACGGGGAAAAATTTATCAAGGATAAAAAATTTAGCGAGTATTGTGAAGAAAAGGACGAAGCTTTTAACGCACAGTCGGGTTCGTACCGTCGCTACGTTTACGGTCAGATTTGCGTAGCAAAATATAAGAAAGGAAAAGCGGAAAAGGCTATCGCTCGTGCGGTGGAGTTAAACGGGGGAACGTTCGTGGAAGGCAATCCGATTTCAGCGGTATTGCACGTTGCGCTCCAAAAACAGGATAAAACGACCGTGCAAGAGATTTTAAACGTTTTAAAAACTTTCGATAAAACGGGAACAGGCGTAGACGGGCAAGTGCTCGACCGCACTATTTCGCTTGCAGAACAGGGGATAAAATGAGAATAGCAATCGTAAAAAATAATAAAACTTTATATAAATACGTAGGAGAGAAGAAATCTATGAGTAGCAGAATTGTAAAAGAAGGCTTAACGTTTGACGACGTGTTGTTAATTCCGCAAGCTTCGAGCGTGTTGCCGCACGAAGTTGATTTGAGAACGCAACTTACGAAAAACATTAAACTGAACTTGCCCTTAATCAGCGCGGCAATGGACACCGTCACGGAAAGCCGAATGGCGATCGCAATGGCTCGCGAAGGGGGGCTTGGGATTATCCATAAAAATATGTCCATTGAAGAACAGGCGGCGCAGGTCGATAGAGTAAAGCGCAGCGAACACGGCGTTATTACCGACCCGTTCTTCTTGTATCCTGACAATCTCGTGAAAGACGCGGTTGCGCTGATGGAAAAATACCGTATCAGCGGCGTGCCTATCACGACGACGGACGGCAAACTCGTGGGTATTTTAACCAACCGCGATTTGCGTTTTGAAAACAATTACAATCAGCCTATTTCGAATATTATGACGAAAGAAGGCTTGGTGACCGCGCCCGAAGGCACTTCTTTGGAAGAAGCGAAAGTCATACTCGGCAAACACAGAATTGAAAAATTGCCTATCGTAGACGGCAACGGATATTTGAAAGGCTTAATTACGATTAAAGATATTGAAAAATCTATTCAATATCCTAATTCGGCTCGCGACGAAAACGGTAGATTACTCGTCGGCGCGGCGGTCGGCACGGCGGCGAATACGATGGATAGAATTCAAGCGCTCGTAGAAGCTCGCGTAGACATTATCGCTATCGACACGGCGCACGGACATTCCGCAGGCGTTATTAAAAAGGTAGAAGAAATCAGAGCGAAATTCCCCAATCTTTCGATTATTGCAGGCAACGTGGCAACGGCAGGCGCAACCGAAGCTTTGATTAAAGCGGGCGCAGACGTCGTGAAAGTCGGTATCGGACCAGGTTCGATTTGTACGACTCGCGTTGTTGCAGGGATCGGCGTTCCCCAGCTTACGGCGATTATGGACTGTGCGGAAACGGCGGATAAATTCGGCAAGAGAATTATCGCAGACGGCGGTATTAAATATAGCGGGGATATCGTGAAAGCCCTTGCGGCAGGCGGTAGCGCCGTTATGGTTGGCTCGCTTTTGGCAGGTACGCTTGAAAGTCCCGGCGAAGTGGAATTGTATCAAGGCAGAAGCTATAAGGTATATAGGGGTATGGGCTCGCTTGGCGCAATGGCGGCGGGCAGTAGCGATAGATATTTCCAAGAAGGTACGAAGAAATTCGTTCCCGAAGGGGTAGAAGGCAGAGTGCCTTATCGCGGATCGGTTGCCGATATCATCTATCAAATGAAAGGCGGTTTGCGCTCCGGTATGGGTTATTGCGGAAAGGCGACGGTGGAAGAACTTAGAACGAACTCTGAGTTCGTGCGCATCACGAACGCGAGCTTGATTGAAAGCCACCCTCACGATATTTCTATTAGCAAAGAAGCGCCCAACTATTCTCAACACTAATTATAAGGCGACGGACGGTGCGTAAAGCCGTCTGTTTGCCGTTAAGGAAAGAAATATGAATATCGTATGTTTAGATTTAGAAGGGGTGTTAGTCCCTGAGATTTGGATTGCGTTTGCGCAGGCAAGCGGAATTCCCGAGCTAAAACGCACCACGCGCGACGAACCGGACTACGACAAGCTGATGAAGTGGCGTTTGGGT
>CAJGCN010000041.1 GCA_904501815.1 uncultured Clostridia bacterium | reverse complement strand
TTTTATTTTTCCTGTGTTTCGCGTTGACAAGATAGGAAAAATTTGTTATACTATATCTATTCCGTAAGGGAGTAGCAACCGCCAACGCGCGGAACAAGTCAACATACTGACTCGAACAAGGGTCTGGCTTGTTTTAATTTGCGAGACTTACGTATATCTTTTATTACGAAAGCTATACGCGAAGTTTCGAAAAATACGGTATTCAAAGAAATTTTCGGGTGTAGCGTATCTACACCCGATTGTTTTTTAGGAGAAAGAGTATGTGGGATTTTATGTTTTTTTTCAATAGCGCGTTGCTCGGCGTAGGGCTTGCAATGGACGCTTTTTCCGTTTCGGTAGCCAACGGCTTGCACGAGCCTTGTATGAAACGCAGAAAAGGGACGACGATTGCGGGGCTGTTCGCCTTTTTTCAAGCGTTAATGCCCCTTATCGGTTGGTTTTGTATTCATAACCTTTTGCGCTATTTTCAAGCGTTTTCCAAAGCCGTACCGTATATTTCCCTTGCGTTGCTTGGGTTTATCGGCGGGAAAATGATTGTGGACGGTTTGCGTCGTGAAGAAGAGGAAACTTGTCAAAAAATCAGTTTTGGAACAATTTTATTGCAAGGGATAGCAACGTCTATCGACGCTCTTTCCGTAGGGTTTACGATTGCCACCTACGGTTGGTTGCAAGCGCTCGTCAGCGCGCTGATTATCGGGGGGATTACTTTCGGGATTTGCTTGGCTGGGGTGTGGATTGGTAAGAAATTCGGCGCAATACTTTCGGAAAAAGCTATCTTTTTCGGGGGAATTATTTTAATTTTTATCGGTTTAGAAATCTTTATTACGAATTTACTTTGACCGCTTGAAAAACAACGCGAAAGGGGAATTTTGGAAAATTGAGCGTAGAGTGTTGACGAATTTGAGAAAATATGCTACAATGAACGAGTATTCGAAGAAAAAAACGGAGAATAGTAATGAAAATTATTATCGTAGGTTGCGGTAGGGTTGGACAAACTCTAACCGAAAAACTCAATGCGGACGGCAACGATATCACCGTCATTGACGTATCGTCGGAAAAAGTAAACACGCTGACGAGCCGTTTCGACGTGTTAGGCGTGGTCGGCAACGGCGCAACGCACGCGGTGCAAAGGGAAGCGGGAATTGACAGCGCGGATTTGTTGATTGCCGTCACGAACTCCGACGAGCTGAATTTGCTGTGCTGTTTAGTCGCGAAAAAAGAAGGGAATTGCCAAACGATTGCGCGCGTAAAAAATCCCGAATACAGTCAGGAAACCGCTTATTTGCAAAACGAGTTAGGGCTTGCAATGGTGATAAATCCCGAATACGCGGCGGCGGAAGAAATTGCGCGTGTGCTTCGTTTTCCGTCTGCGATTAAAATCGAGCCGTTTGGAAAAGGCAAAGTAGAATTAGTCAAATTCCGTCTTTCGCCCGACGGGCTTTTAGCGGGGCTTTCCGTTAAGGAAATGATGATGAAATTCCGCCCCGATATTCTCGTTTGTAGCGTAGAGCGCGGAGAAGAAGCGTATATCCCGAACGGCGATTTCGTCTTTCAGGGCAAAGACGTGGTGTCTATTATCGCCACGCCCAAAAACGCAAACGATTTCTTTATAAAAATTAAATATAAAGGACATTCCATTAAAGATGCTATCGTGGTGGGCGGGGGCGTAATTACCCATTATTTATGCGAGATTTTAGAGCGTTCGAATATTTCCTTAAAGGTGATTGAAAAGGACTTTAAAACTTGCGAAGAAATTTCAGCAAAATGGGGAAAAACGATCGTCATTAACGGAAACGCATCCGATCAAGAACTGTTGTTGGAAGAAGGGCTTTCGACTACGGACGCCTTCGTTGCGCTTGCGCACCACGACGAAGAAAACGTACTTTTGTCGTTGTTCGCAAAAGAAGCGGGCGTGAAAAAGCTCGTCACGAAAATTAACCGCACGGACTACGACAGAGTGATTAACCGTTTGGATTTAGACACGGTAGTTTGCCCGAAAAACGTCGTTTCAGGGGAGATTTTGCGGTACGTTCGCGCCACGAAAAATTCGCAGGGTAGCAATATGGAAACCCTGTATACGATTATTGAAAATAAAGTCGAAGCGGCGGAGTTTATCGTCAAGGACGGTTCGCCGATTATCGGCACGCCGTTAAGTCAGTTAAAATTTAAAAAGAACGTGTTAGTGGCGAGTATTGTGCGAAACGGGAAAGTCATGATCCCGCGCGGACAAGATTTTATTCAAGCAGGGGATGCGGTAATCGTAATCACCAAAGGTCTGCCTCTTGAAAATATTGCCGACGTGTTGGAGCGGTAAGGAGCGGGCTATGAACTTTTCGATTGTAAAACGAACGCTCGGCTGGTTGCTCTTATTCGAAGGGATTTTCTTTTTAGTACCGCTTTTAACCGCCGTTATCTATTGGGAAGAGGAATTTTTCTCTTTTTTAATAACCATTTTGCTCTGTGGGGGGCTGGGTGGTCTGTGTTTGATTAAAAAACCGAAAAATAGCAATATCTACGCAAAGGAAGGGTTCGTTATCGTTGCGCTCAGTTGGATTGTGTTGAGTTTATTCGGCGCGTTGCCCTTCTTTTTCTCGGGCGCAATTTCGTCGTATACCAACGCTTTGTTCGAAACCGTTTCGGGCTTTACCACAACGGGCGCGAGTATTTTATCGGGTAATCAAATCGAGAGTATGGCAAAATCCTTGCTGATATGGCGTAGCTTTACCCATTGGGTAGGGGGTATGGGCGTACTCGTGCTGATTATGGCGTTTTTACCGCTTAGCGGGGGACGGAATATGCATATTATGAAAGCGGAAAGTCCCGGACCGTCGGTGGGGAAACTCGTGCCGAAAGTGCGCCAAACGGCGTTGATTTTGTATACTATTTATTTCGGTTTGACCGTTGCAGAGTTTATTTTGCTTCTTTGCGGGGGAATGTCGGCGTTTGACGCCTTGAACACCGCGTTCGCTACGGCGGGGACGGGCGGTTTTGGGATAAAAGGGGACAGCATAGCAAGCTATAACAACTATTTGCAAATCGTGATCACGGTGTTTATGTTGCTCTTTTCGCTGAATTTCAACTCTTATTATTTAATAGGAAAAGGACGGCTTAAAGAAGCGTTTAACGCAGAAATTCGCGTGTTTTTAGTGATTGTGGTATCCGCAATTTCTTTGATTACGTTGAATTTGTGTCTTGCCGATTACGGATATAGTGTGGGCGGAGCGATTAAACACGCCTCGTTTGCCGTGTCGTCGATAATTTCCACGACGGGTTTTGCCACCGAAGATTTCGCGCTTTGGCCTGCTTTTTCGCAAACGATTTTGGTTGCGTTGATTTTTATCGGGGCGTGCGCGGGTAGTACGGGTGGCGGTATGAAAGTTTCCCGCCACATGATTTTGGTGAAAGGGGGAATGCACGAAGTCGGAAGACTTATTCACCCTAAGCAAGTCAAGAAGATTACCATTGATAAACGAGTGGTGGAACACGAAGTCGTTCGGTCGGTGAACGCGTACCTGGTAGCCTTTGTTGTGGTTTTCGTGCTTTCGTTTTTGCTCATTTCCATTGACGGAAAAGACTTTACAACGAGCTTTACTTCGGTCGCAACGACATTGAATAACGTAGGACCTGGACTTGGCGGAGTAGGGCCTTCGGGGAATTTTGCGATTTATTCGGATTTTTCGAAATTCGTCTTTATGTTCGATATGCTTGCAGGGCGGTTAGAAATTTTCCCTATGCTGGTATTGTTTGCCCCGTCGACGTGGCGAAGATAAGCGCATTTAAAAAGTTTTTTAAGAAAATTTAAAAAACGCAGGTAAAATCGCTTGCCTTTTTAGAAAAAATAAAGTAATATAATATGGCTTGAATTTGAGCCGTATTATGCAGAGATGGCTGAGTGGCTTAAGGCGCACGATTGGAAATCGTGTGATGCAGGAATGTATCCGGAGGTTCAAATCCTCTTCTCTGCGCCAAGCAAAAAGGACACCCGTTTCGGGTGTCCTTTTTGCTTGGCTGAGAAAGAGCTTGAAGAAAAACCGAATTGTCGGAGGTTCACGCGAGCGACGCCGAACGGCTCGGCTGAGTTATGTTTTTAGTTTTCGGCGGAGCGACGCTTTGGCGAAGCCAATCTCCTCTTCTCTGCGCCAACAAACAAAAGGAATGGAGTTTTCCATTCCTTTTGTTTGTATTTATTCTTAAATTTTCTTATAACAATCGCAGGCAACGCCACTTTTTAAAAAGCCTGTGTCAGAACATTTCACACATTCGTATTGCGGGGAAAGGGATTGTTCGCTGATGCCCAGCCCTTCTAAAATAGACTTTCGTTCTAATAAAAACGCCGATTTTTTTTGCTTTAATTCGGGTAAGGATTTCGGTTCGAAAACTTCCGCTTTCGCAAGCGCAATTTCCATTTTCGAAAGCTCGGCGCTAAGCTCTTTAAAACGCTTGTTTGCGTTGGCTTTTGCCAAAAACTTATCGGCAACCGTTTGCGCCTGTTCGCGTTTTAACGCATAGTACCGCTCGCGGTCGGATTTTGCGTTCGCCGCTTCCACCGCCGCAACCGCATAGGATGCCGCGCTCGTGGCTTTTGCTCCGCCGTAAGTAGATTTTTTGTCTTGCTCGCTGTCGGGGATAGCGGAAAGGGAATAGATTTCCGCGCGTTTCCAGTCGGATAAAATTTTATTCATATACGGAATAGGGCTTGCGCTCGTCGACGCGCGTTTTGCCGCTTCTAAAATCATTTCGTCGCTAAATTTCCAGTCCCGCCAAGTTTGGATAAGCGCAAGGTTTGCTACGCTCTTTCGAATACCTCCACAAACGCCTTGTATGTTCGTAAACAGTTTAAGCTCGTCGTTTTTAGCTTTAAGAAGTCCTTTTACGATTTCTTTTGCCACAATCCCGTCTGCGAAGAGTTTTTCTATCACGCCGTGCATTGCGCCGAAATCCC
This sequence comes from uncultured Clostridia bacterium, assembly GCA_904501815.1. Lineage (GTDB taxonomy): Bacteria > Bacillota > Clostridia > Christensenellales > Borkfalkiaceae > Scatosoma. The sequence goes on along the minus strand of CAJGCN010000041.1, from coordinate 5,654 downwards.
CGCGATCGGTTTTTAAACAATATAGCGCGATATCGAGCAAAGAGCTTTCTTCAAAGCCGTAGTTAAACCATTTTTCCACGTATTCGTCGATATAGGGCGCAGGGTTTGCAACTTTCGTGCCGAGTTTTCTTCCGATACGGAAGGTAAGGTTCGCAAGGAAATCTCGTTCGGTAAGATAGGTTTCTATCTCGGTTGCCGAAAGTTTGTTTTTCTCTTTCAAATCGCTAAGAGTAAGGTCGAGCGCGTTCATACTCCCGCGCTTGATTTTTTTGCCTGCCGTAAGTACTGCGTTTAAGGTAAACCCGCCGTCCAACCATTTTTTATAAAGCGCGTAGTCGCTCTCGTCGGGCGCGCGGAATACGCCGATACAGGCAAAGATAGCCGAAAGGTCTTTTTCGTGTGCGTTGTAGCCCGAAAGCTCTTTTTCGACCAAATCGTAGCTCGTCCAACCGTTGCGGATAAACTTCTTGGCTTTATTGAAAATATAAGACGGGGAAACGCTTTCGCCTTGCTTGTTTACGCAGTATTCCGCAATCAACAAAAAGGCTTGCGGGTGAATATCGTTTTCTTCCAAAAACCGCATATATTTCACGTAGTCGGAAGCGGTCACGAACTTGCCCACCTTTTGGAGCATACGCTGTAATTCCTTGTTAAAATCGGCGTATTGCTCGTAGCGGATTTTCTTAGGTCTGCCGATAGCCGTTTTAACGGGCAGATAGGAAACGGCAAAGGGGTCTTTGGATAAAATTTCAACTAAATCACATTCTTCCCAGAACAAAAACGCGTTTTTGACGTCCGTTTCCGTTGCGGAAAGGGCTTTTGCCATCGCCGTTATTCCAAATTCCGTTTCCGTATGCCGACAAAGGTATAACCCGTAAAGATACACCTTAACGCAAAACCCGTCCGCTTGCGGAAGGTATTTGGCTATGAACTTATTTTCGACGAGCGTATACGCGTTATCGTCGCATTCTTTTGAAAAAGAACAAAATGACATAAGTATTTCTCCTTTCCCATAGGGAAAAATTGGTTTTTTTACGGGATATTCCGTGAAAAATAGGAAAAAATTTTACTCTTTATCGCAACTTTCCTTGCTTTCTAAAAAGAAATGTTGTATAATAAAATAGTATCGCTATCTACCCTTTTGGTCGGGTACTCTTTATTATAGCCTGTTTCGAAAGGAAAAGCAAGGTATTTTACCGCGCTATTTAAAAATTTTTTTCAAGGAGACTCTGCGAATGAAAATTCTTCATACGTCCGATTGGCATATCGGGAAACGCCTGATGGGCAGAGAACGCCTTGACGAACAGGAAGCCGTACTTGACGAGCTTGCCGAGCTTTGCGAGCGCGAAGGGGTGGAGCTGATTATCGTTGCGGGGGATATTTTCGATACGTATACGCCCAGCGCAGAAGCGGAAAATTTATTCTTCCAAAAAATACGCAAGATAGCGGGCGAAAACCGCGCTGCATTACTTATCAGCGGAAATCACGACGACGGCGTTCGCCTTTCCGCGTCTACTCCCTTTTCGGAAGAATTAGGGGTGTATATCGTAGGAAACGACCGTAAGCCGTTGCGTTTGACGAGCGCGCGGGCGGTAAAGCCGATTGCTTCGGGCAAAGGCTACGCGGTGTTTGAAAACGGAGCGGGGGAACGGGCGTTCGTTTCGGCGTTGCCTTATCCCAACGAAGCGCGTTTCAAAGAAGAAAAATCCGAACTTCCCTACGTAGAGCGAATAAAAGAATGGATTTTTGAAGGGGAGAAAGCAAACGTAGACGGGTTGCCGTCGGTATTCGTTTCGCACCTATTCGTGTTAGGCGGGGAAATTTCCGAAAGCGAACGGGAAATCGGGCTTGGCGGTGCGCGGGCGTTGCCTGTGGAAGCGTTGCCAAGTAGCAACTATATCGCGCTTGGGCATTTGCACAAAAAACAGAAAATGGGGAAAGGGCATTGCTATTATTCCGGCTCTCCTTTGCAATATTCTTTCGACGAATCGACGAGCGAAAAAACGGTCAAGATTTTCGACCTTACGTCAAACGGCGTGGAGAATTTACGGGAAGTACCGCTCAAATCGGGCAGAAAACTCGTTCGTTTGCAAGCGGGCGGAGCGGAAGAAGGTGCAACGCTGTTGTCGCTGTATCCCGATTGTCTTGTAGAACTTACGTTGCATTTAACCGAACCGCTGACTTCTTCCGATTCGGCGATGCTGGGGGCGCATACGAATCTCGTTTCGCTGTTGACGGAAGTGCAAACGCAAAACGAAATGTCTTTTGAATCGCGAAAAGGCTTGTCCGACGAAAAACTCTTTACGGAATTTTACCGTTCGCAATACGGCGAAGAGCCGAAAGCAGAGCTCACGCAACTGTTCTTGTCCGTCTTGCAAAAGAGCGTAGAAGAATAAAAATACTTAGAAAAGCCAAAAAACAATAGGAAGTCAATCTTGCATGAAACCCGTGTATCTTGAATTTAGTGGAATTAACAGTTTTTCCGAAAAAGCCGTCGTAGACTTTAAACGGCTGCTTTCGGGCGGGCTGTTCGGGATTTTCGGAGATACGGGTAGCGGAAAAAGCACCATTTTAGATGCGATACATCTTGCGCTTTACGGCAAAATCGAACGGGCGGCGGGGGCGATTTCCGATTGTATCAACTATAATTCCGACCGCGCTTACGTCGTATACGATTTTGAAATCGTAGAGAACGGTGAGCGCAACGCTTATCGCGTACAACGGGAACGCCGTCGTAAAAATTTAGGCGTAAAGGCGTATTTATACCGCTACGACGAGGCAGGGAAACTGATTTCGATAGCCGAAGGAGCGGACGAAGTAGACGAAAAACTTCACGAAATTATCGGCTTGGATTTTGCGGATTTTAAAAAATGTATTGCACTACCGCAAGGGGAGTTTGCCGCGCTCGTTGAGTCGAGCAACGCCGAACGCTTGAAATTGATGTCCCGACTTTTCGACTTGGAACGCTACGGCGATAAGCTGGGCGCGAACATTCGCGCCGGCGCGGATAGACTGTTCGGGGAATGTAGAACGCTGGAAGCGCGTATGGAAGAAAACGGGGGCGGGCAGGCGAATTTAGAAGAACTCGAAAAAGAAATCGCCGAAAACAGCCAACGGCTTAGCGGGATAGAAATCAAGCTTAAAGCGGTGAGAAAAGAACGGGAAACTCTTTCTGCGCTCGCTACGGCGAAAAAAGACTACGACGAATTATCCTTAAAGCTTCAAAAAGCGGAAGGGGAATATCCTGCGTTCGAGCGTATGCGCGCGGACTTGGAACGCGCGGAAAAAGCGGAACGGGTAAAGGAAGCGGAAGAAACGTTATTTTCTACAAAGCAGGAAGGATTGCGCGCGGAAAAACAGGCGTTGGAAGCGGAAAAGCGTTTTAGCGAAAAAAGCCGAACAGCGGAAGAGTATCAGCGTAAGCTTTCCGAATCGGACTTTGACATTCGCATTGAAAAAGCAACGGTGGATTTGAGCAAGGCGGAAAGCGCGAAACAAGACGTTGCGGTTTTGAACGAACTGCAACGCAATTTAGAAAACTGTACGACGGCGTATAAGAAAATCAAGGAACAATGCGTTGAAGAAGAGTTCGATAAACTACTCCAAGAGCTTGACGGAAAGATTGCATCAATCGGCGGGGATTTGTCTTTTGCAGAATACGTAAAAAACGGGTTAAAGCCGGTGTTGGTTGCGGAAACTTACGAAGAAGTTCGAACGGATTTAAAAAGCTTGGGCGAGAAATACCCGCAAACGCAAACGGACGTGGACTTGCTTTTGCAAAAATACGCTTTGCCGAATACGGGTGGCTTTGAGCTTGCGAGCGCGCGAAGAAGCTTTGACGAATTAAAAACGCAGTCTGAACGCTTGAAAAACGAAAAACGAAAAGTGGAAGAACGCAAAACGGCATATGAGAAAAATCAAGCGGAAATGGCGCGCATTATCGACGACGGAAAGCATTACCGTAAACTGTATGAAGAGCAAAAGCAAAAGCTTTCAGCTATCGTGGAGTTAGGAAGCGAAAAGCAATTAAGAGAAACCTTAGAAAGCTTAAAAACGGAAAAACGCCGTTTAGAAACTTTTTATAAAACGGCGCAAGAAGAAGCGACGGCGGAACGCTTGGAAGCGGAAAAGCACCGCGCCGTGCAGTCGAGCTTGGCAGAGCGGGCGAAAACGGAAACGCAAAAGCTGAATAAGGCGGTAGAGAACGGCGGGTTTAAAAACGCAAAGGAAGGGACGGACTTTTTACTTTCGTTCGGAGAATACGAAAGCGCAAAAGCAAAGTCGGAAAAATTCTTTAACGAATACCGCGCTTTAAAAACGAGAATTTCCGAATACGACGCGGAAAAGTTTAAAGATTTTTCCGAACAAGCATTGCAGGCGGTAAAGGACGAAGAAATCGTTTTAGACGAAACGCGTGTTTCGTTAAACGGCGAACTTGCCGTAAAAAAAGAACAACTTGAACGGCTGAAAGCGTTGAAAGAAAAATATTTAGAGCTTCAAAAACAGCTCGAAGAAAAACGCAAACAGCAGGCGCTTTGGGAACAACTCCGTTCTTTGACGGCGAAAAATAAATTTATGGAGTTTATCGCTTCGGAGTATTTGCAAGAAGTGTGCCTGTCGGCGTCGAAAACGCTGTTGTCCTTAACGGGCGGAAGATATTTCCTTCGCTACGAAAAAGAATTTAAAGTGGGGGATAACCGAAAAGGCGGGCTACTCCGTGCGGTGAAAACTCTTTCAGGCGGAGAAACCTTTTTAGTTTCTCTCTCGCTCGCGCTCTCGTTAAGCGGCGCAATCTTTTCTAAGTCCTTGCGCCCGATAGAATTTTTCTTCTTGGACGAAGGGTTCGGCACGCTCGACGATAAACTCGTAGACACGGTTATGGACGTACTTTCCAAACTCAGCCAAAACTTTGCGGTAGGACTTATTTCTCACGTGGAAGAATTAAAACGCAGAATTGATAATAAAATTTTAGTGATAGCGGCAAGCGAAACGCACGGTTCGCAAATCAATATAGAAACCTTTTAAAGTAGGGTAGAAACGGGTATGATTTTAAGCGCAGTATCTTTATGGAAAAAATTTAATACGCAAACCCCTTTAAACGCAAGCGAATGGGGGGAGAAACGGGTGGAAAACCTTTCGTTTAGCCATATCTCGTATTCAGGACACGCCGCGCTCGACGGGAGCGTTCGTATCTACGCCGAGTTTGCAAAGCCGACAGGGGACGGAAAATATCCTGCCGTACTTTTATTAAACGACGCGGGAAAACCGCTTGATGAAGAACTTTTATCCTATTTTGTGGAAAAAGGCTACGCCGTGTTAATGCCCGACTATACGGGGAAATCGGTTAAGGATACGGAAAACACGCCCCGTACTATTTATCCCCCGTCGTTGTCGTATGCAAACTACGATATGGCGCGCGGGCTTGACGAGCTTGGCGAGCTTTCGCCCGAAGAAACCTGTTGGTTTGAATGGACGTATATTGCGCTTTATTCTATCGAATATTTAAAAAGCCGTAAAGATATTTCGTCTATCGGCGTGGTAGGGATTAGAACGGGCGGTGAAATCGCTTGGAAGACTATGCTTTCACCCGACGTAAAATGCGGTGTAGCGATCAACTCGGCGGGCTGGCGGTCTTCCCGTAATTTTGCAAAATT
>CAJGCN010000040.1 GCA_904501815.1 uncultured Clostridia bacterium | reverse complement strand
TGTATAAATTCTCGGCACGATTACGAGCTTGTCCTTGACTTGTTCGTTAATTTTACCAAGCCGAGAGATGTATTCAAGAGTAGGCGCGGACTCGTGCGCAGAGCAAGGTCCGACGATTACGAGCATTTTCTCGCTTTTTCCCGAAAGTACGTCACAAATTTCCTTATCCCGTTCTTTTTTGATTTTTTGAAGAGCGGGCGTAAGGGGATATTCCGCTTGAAATTCTTCGGGCTCAGGGATAAAATATTGTTTTTCTAACATCACTAAAAACTCCTTCGTATGTTAAATTATTATTTCGTTATTTCTTGAATTTCGTCTAAGACGGAAGTTTTCACGCATTTAGTAAAATCATAACCGCTTGGCACAACCATATATTTTACAACGTATGCAGGGACTTCTGTTTTTATCGCCGTCAACACAGCTTTTGCAAAATCTTTATTTTCTTTGCCTAAAACGGAAAGGGAAACGCAAATAAAGCTTTCGCCATGCGAAAAACATACGGAGCTGTTGATTTTGCGCAAAAAACTTGCATAAATTTCATTTATCGAGCCGTCGGCGTTGTTTTTGGAAACGTTAGGCTTACTTCCTTCGGGCATAGCTTCCATCAGCTGTTTGGAAAAGCTTTCCGACGATAACAGTTTAATCATATTTTCCATAACAGCTTGACCGTAAGAACCGTTTACGCCGTATTCATTTTCCATATCGTTCGGTTCGCCGTCTTGGGAATTTTTAGCGGGATTTACAAAAAATTCCACTTTTGCTTCATAATATATTAAAAGTTCTTTATTTTCTTCTTTCTCTTCGTCATTATTTTCATTTTCTATAATTTCTTCATTTCCTTTGTTTTCTTCTTGTGTTTTACATGTGCAAGTGCATTGTATTTTAGTATTTGAAGCTTTCTTATCCGATGTACATGCGCCCAAAAACAGCGAACAACAAATGAGCAAAAATAAAATCTTTTTCATAAACTTAAAATCTCCTGTATATATTCCTTAATTTCTTTGGGGACGTATTCGTCGATCGGCGTTTGAAAGCGCAAGCTGTTTCTCACCATTCCCGAGCTTACGTGCAATAATTCCTGCCGACAAGGCAAATAGACCGCAATCAAGTCTTTATCTAATTTACGGCTCGCAAAAAAGTTTGCGTTTTCGTATTCAAAATCTACCGTGTTTCGAATTCCGCGCACGTAGATTTTCGTATTTTCTTTTTCCAAAAGCTCGGCTACCGTGCCTGAAAAAGACAACACTTTCAAACGGCTTTCGTTTGGGAAGATACGCCTTAACATTTCTTCTCGCTGTTTAGAAGAAAAGCAGGGTTGTTTTTGGGGATTTACCATGACCGCTACCACCACTTCGTCAAACAGCGCAAGGCAATCTTCTATCGCCGCTTTATGCCCTAAGGTAGGCGGGTCGAACGTGCCCGCAAACACGCATTTTCTCGTCGTTTTCTCCATAAAAACTCCTTTTTACGCTTTTTTAAAAAAGCTCAGCCAAGTTTTCCCGTATTTTCTTTCGTCGTATTTTTCAAGACCTGCCACCGTCGTTTGCATTTGCCTGTCCCGTTCGAATACGGCAATGCCTTGCTCGGACAACAGCCCTTTTTCAGCGATTATTTTGAGCGCCTGTTCGCCGTAGTCGAAGGCATACGGCGGATCGATAAAAATAAAATCGAACTCACCGCTAACGGCATTTAAACAAGTTTTAAAATCAAAATTGTAAATCTTGTTGTCTTCGCCGTTCGGCTGCATTTTAAGCGACTGCATATTCTTTTTCAAAAGCGCTACGCTTTCTTTCGAAAGGTCGTTGAACACCACTTCTTTCGCTTCGCGGGATAAACATTCCAAGCCTATCGCACCGCTTCCTGAAAACAAGTCCAACACCCGCGCACCGCGTATTTTCAAAAACAAAATATTAAACAGGGACTCTTTTACCCTATCCGCCGTCGGGCGTACCTTATCGCCTGCAAATTCCGCAAGTACCCGACTTTTATATTTACCGCCGATAATTCTCATTTTCTTTTCTTAGGCTTCGTGCCGGGCAAACCGCCGTAGTTTATCTTTTTGGGTTTTGCCGCTTCTGCCGCCGCCGCGCGATCGGCAAGCTCTTGCGCTTTAATGCTCTTGCGACGTCTGCCGTACGCACCTGCAATATACATACCGCCGTAAACGGCAATCGGAATAATCGCCATAAAACAGCAAAGATAATAGCTAATCGCCGCACCCGCCGCGTTTGCGTAGAAGAACGGAAGCACCGACCAACCCGTAAACACGAAGAAGATAAGCGCAAACACCGCCACGACCTTCGTGGGGTTTTGCCCTTCTACGGCAATTTTATTGATTTCCGCTTGATTTGCGCCGAAGAATATCCCTGCAATCAAAGTGATAAGTGCAATAAATCCACCTATTGCAAAGCCTTTCCAAATGCGGTATTCTTTTTCGATTTTATGTGAAGAAATTTTAAATTCCGTTCCCATATTCATTGCCGAAATACGTTTCATATTCCCCGAAACGAGCATTTCGTAGTGCGTTCCGCCGCACACGTACGCCACGAACGCGCTATACGCGATTGCCGCGCCCATACAAACGATCGTCCAAGTCAACCGTTTTGCGGTTAAACCTGTCGCAAGGTTTCCTTTCATAGTAAGCATCATTAAAATCGTGCCAGCCATCCAATACATAAATCCCGAAGAAAAGGAACGCTTGAAACATTCGAACACGTTCTTTCCTATCAGTTTACATCTTTCTTTTGCTCTCATACCGTTTTCTCCTTTCGGCTTTTTTAAAAGCCTTGTATCTTATTTAACGTTTCATTTTTCTTTTGTCGTCCACTTGCGCTTGTCCGAAACGACCCCGTCAAGCGGTATATCGTGCTCTTCGCAAGGCACGCTCTCTACGATTTGGAAATCGTAGCAATACCCAACGGCAAGCGTTTCTTTATGGGCGGTTAAAAACCTGTCGTAATACCCCCCGCCGTAGCCTAAGCGTTTTCCGAATTTATCAACGGCGAGCAAAGGCACGACGGCAATATCTATTTTTCCACAAAATGCTTCCCCCGTCGGCTCTAAAATCCCCTTGTCCGACAAGGTGAAATCTTCCCCAAACGGCACGGCTTGCATATATTCCCCGTCCACGCGCGGACACAAAACCCTTACTCCGCGCGCTTTCAGCTCGTCAATCAAAGAAAGCGTAGGCGCTTCCGAAGAATAGGAAAGGTAAATAAAACAAGTCAATTCTTTCCCGATTTGAAACCCTTTTTCGCTTAGAAATTTCAAGAAATTTTCCACGAGCGCACGCTCTTTAATATCGCGGTTTTCCGTTTCCGCGCGACGGCGTTTCATAAAACTTCTCAGCTCTTTTTTCTCTTCTTTTACGCTCGTTTGCTCCCGCTCAACGATTTGAAAATTCTTCGTATACATATCTACACTCCGCTCGCCTTGTCGCCGAACAAAGCACTTCGTAGGAAATCGTACCCGTTTTCCTTGCCGTTTCGTCCGCGTCCGTCATAAGTTCCACCCATTCGCCTTTTTTCGCCCGTCCTTTCCGTATACAAATATCCATACATAAATTGTTGGCGTTTCTCTCCGCGCCCTTCGTGCCGTTGTGGCGTTTTCGCAAAAAACCGTCGGCGTAGCCTACCCGAAGCAAGCTCAAAAAGCTTTGCCGTTTGAGTTTTACAGGCAGTGCTCCATAGCCCGCGCCACCGAAAAAATAACGGCGTACGCCCACGCATTTGGCGTATACTCGCATAACTTTTTTTAAAGGAATTTCTTCTTTCAAAAACTTTTTTTTGCACGGAAGATACCCGTACAATCCTATTCCCACGCGCACCATATCGAAAGAAAATTCTTTTCCAAGCAGTCCGCCGAAAGTTGCGCTTAAATGCCTTACGGCGTTCGGGAAATATTTTCGGCAAAACTCCGAGCGTTCTAAAAACAGCGCGCGCTGTTTTTCCGCTTCTTTGCGTTTGGTCGTATATAAATGCGAAAACACTCCGCTCACTCGCACGAACGCTTGCCCCGCCAACAACCGACAAACCCGTTCAAGTTCGGTTTTGGTCAAGCCGTAGCGGTTCATTCCCGTATTGATTTTTAAATGTACGCTTACCCGCTTTTTTAAGCGAGTTGCTTGCTCGGTTAACAGTTTCGCAGAAGCGAAATCCACCACGCAAGCGGTAAACCCTTCTAAGATGAGCGCGCGAGCTTCTTTCTCGTCCGTCGGCGGGGAAAAGACTAAAATTTCCTTACCGTAGGCAACGGGCTTAATCGAAATCCCTTCTTCTATCAAAGCGACGGCAAAACAGTCCGCAAGCCCCGACAGCGCGTCCGTAATTTCTTCCGCGCCGTGCCCGTAGGCGTTGGCTTTCACGACGGCGCAAAGCTTTGCGCCCGTACGTTCTTTAAAAAACCGCGCGTTCTCTTGAACGGCTTTTATATTGATAATGGCAACCGTTTTCTGCATTCTTTATCGTATGCGAACGGGCAGAAAAAATTGCTTGTACGGCTTCTTATTTTCCGAAAATAATTCTATGGCAATGCTCACATTCAATCGTCGCACCGCCCGTGAGCTTATTGCGTGCCGCAAGCGGGGGTTCCATACCGCAGAACGGACACCTATCGCTTGCGATTTCGCCCACGACGGGGAATACCCGTTCCTTCCGCTTGGTTTGATATTTTGCCATAAGCTCAGGAGAAATTCCTTCGGAAAGCTTAGAAAGTTCCGCTTCGATAGCCGATTTTTCTTCGTCTTTGGATGCTTTGATATCGGCGTATTTTTTCTTTACTTCCGCAAACTGTTTTTGCATAGCGATTACTTGCTTTTTGAGTTCTTGGTATTCGGTGTTTGTGGCGTTGATACTCGCTACGAGCGCGGTCAAATCCGCCTTGATTTTTTTCAGCTTATCCACCTTTGCCTGCGCTTTCTTTTTATAAAAGGAAAGGTCTGCCCCGCTTTCTACGAGCTCGTCGAGATTTTCAAAATCCGAAAGGGTATCTTGCATCTTCGCGTATTCTGCTTCCAGCTGCGCCGCTTCGGCTTTCAACCCGCACGCCTTAGCTTCCAACGAATCCAAGCGTTCGGGCGCGCTTTCCATAAACTTCTTCGCCTTTACGTATTCCTTGCGTTCTGCCGATCCTGCAAGTTCTCGTTCAATCGCGTATAATTTCTTATCCGCTTCCTGATAGTTTAAAATAGCTTTTAACTGTTCCATATAACACTCCTCCCGTTAAAGCAGATCTTTGCTCTCGTGGTATACGCACGGGATTTCCGTCTGCAAACGGATTTTTTCATAATATTTTTTAAAGCCGTAGTTTTCCGACGCGTAATGCGTGGTTTGAATAACGGCAAGTCCTTTTTCTTTTGCGAGCAATAACGCGTGGTGTTTAAAATCCGAAGAAATCATCACGTCTGCGCCTTGTTGAACGGCAAACGCTACTTCTTCCACGTCGCCGCCGCCCCCGCAAAAACTCGCCACGCGGGAAATTTCTCTGTTCCCGTCGCCGTATACGAACGCTCTTTGCGTTCGCAAAGTCTTTTTCAGTTCTTCCGCAAGCTCTTTCAGCTTTACCGTAGGCACGGCGTACGCTCTGCCGTACCCACCGCCAGAAACTTGCCACATAGTTTGACTTTCCCCGTCTTGAACAGCCGTTCGTCCGCAAACGGCTTTCGCGCTTTCTTCAACGGCAAGCCGTAAGCTTTCGTCTACACCGCCGACCGACATATCCAAATTCAAATGCATAGAAATTACGGAAATTCCCTTTTCTATGGCTTTGACGAGTTTTTCGGAAAGCGGGTCGAACGCACTCGTTTGAATACTTCCGATTTTTCCATAGATAGCGGGATGATGCGTAATAAGTAAGTTCGCGCCTTCTTGAACAGCTTGCTCGATAGCCGAAAAGGAAAAATCCAAAGAAAACAAAATTTTCGTAATTTCTTTACCCGTATCCACGAGTATTCCCGAATTGTCGTAGCCGTCGTATTTCTCGCAATACTCGTCGCTCAAACGCTTAGGCGCAAGCGAGTTTGCGATTTGATAAATTTCACTTAATTTCACCGTTTAACACTCCTTGCAATTTGCGTTTGCGCTCTAACAGCTCTTCTTTGCTTTTTTCTTGCAAATTTTCTTTGAGCAAATACCGTTCGGTATCCTTTAAAAGCTTTTCCGTACGCTCTAAAAACGCAGTCGGTCTGTCTTTTAAATTATCCCTGCCGAATTCGTAGTCGTTTTCCGAATAATCGCAACCCTGCTCCACGCATTTTGCTTTTTCGCCTACGATTATATCGTAAAATTTTCCGTCTTTAAAGGTATAGTCTTTAATAATATTCGCGCCCTGCTTTTTTAAGAACCGACGGAGTTTTTCAGAATCGTGCATAGGCTGAAAAACGAAATACTCGGGAATAAACCCGTAAGTCGGGTGGGATAAAATTTGCACGATTTCCGCGCCCCCCATTCCCGCGATTAAAACTTCGTCCGTCGTTTTCGGCACTCCGAAAAAGCCGTTGCCGAGTACGGGCGTCGCTTGACCGCTACGAATATATTCTGCGAGTAAGTTTTCCGCTTTTTTTAGGCTTCCTTTGCTGATGTCCGATAAAATCGCGCGTTCGCACAACCCGTTTTTCAGCATATACTCCGAACAATATCCGTGATCGCACCCGACGTCGGCAAACACCGTCGCTTTTTTCAAATGCGCGCAGAGCGTGTCGATACGTTTTCCGTAGCTCACCGCTCCACTCCTTAGTCGATAAAATCTTTCAAACGCTTACTTCTCGACGGGTGGCGTAATTTTCTTAACGCCTTCGCTTCAATCTGACGAATACGCTCTCTCGTCACGTTAAATTCTTTGCCGACTTCTTCGAGCGTTCTGGGTTTCCCGTCGTCAAGGCCGTAGCGCAAACGCAGTACCTTTTCTTCACGCGGGGTCAACGTGTCAAGCACCCGCAAAAGCTGGTCTTTAAGCATAGTAAACGCAACGGAATCGCTGGGCGTTAAGGTTTTTTCGTCTTCGATAAAATCCCCTAAGTGACTGTCTTCTTCTTCCCCGATCGGCGTTTCTAACGACACGGGGTCTTGCGCGATTTTCAAAATTTCGTGCACGCGTTCTTCCGTCACGCCCATTTTTTCCGCAATTTCAGGCGGAGTGGGTTCTCTGCCAAGCTCTTGGAGCAATACTCTTTGTACGCGCGTGAGCTTATTGATCGTTTCCACCATGTGCACGGGAATACGAATGGTACGCGCCTGATCGGCAATCGCGCGGGTAATAGACTGACGGATCCACCAAGTAGCGTAGGTCGAAAATTTATACCCTTTCGAGTAGTCGAATTTTTCTACCGCTTTCATCAAGCCTAAGTTTCCTTCTTGAATTAAGTCAAGAAAGAGCATACCGCGCCCAACGTAGCGTTTTGCAATAGAAACGACGAGTCTTAAATTCGCTTCGGAAAGCTTCTTTTTCGCAACTTCGTCCCCTTCTTGCATAAGTCTTGCGAACTCAACTTCTTCGTCTGCCGATAACAGCGGAACACGCCCAATGTCTTTTAAATACATTTTCACAGGGTCGTCTAAACCGATATCGGACAGGGCTTGCTCGAAAAGCTCGCGGTCGCGCTCGTCTTCGTCTACGATTTGAATCCCCGCTTCGCCAAGCGATTTATAGACGAAATCGATCTGAGTGGCGTTCGTATCGTATTTTTCCATAATATCGCACAGCGCGTTCGTGGAAATACTGCCTTTACGGCTGTAATTTTCAATAATGCCCGCCAAGATCTCGTTTAATTTTTGCTCGGAAATATTCACTGTTTTATCCTCCGTTTTCTCTAAAACAAATGTTTTTCTTTTGATATTATTATTATTTATAACTGAAAAAGGACTTTTTCAACCCTTTTTTATCGTTTTTTCTTGAAAAATACCCGTTTTTAACGGATTTTTTTCTTTTTTTGCATACTTTCGGTCAATTTTTTCATTAATTCTTTCTTTTCGGCTTCGTCCGTTTCCGTTTCTATTTTTGCTTTCAGCGCACCGATTTCTCTATCCAAAAAATCTATTTGCAAAACCTTTACGCTATCGGCAAAAAAACGCTCGGCAACTCCGTCTGAAAGCTTGTCCCCGTAGTTTAAATCCAAAATCTCATTGAACTCCGCGCAGTCTTCGTCGAGAATTTCAAACAATTCGCTGGGTCGTATTCGCTCCCCTGCTTGCTCACGCGAAAGCACGTATTCGGCAATCACTTGATGCACTTCGTTTAAAAAGCGCACGCTCTTCAAATCGAACTCGGTTGCATATTCCGCCGAAAACAGTTTCGCCGCCAAAATAAACCGCGCGGCTTTTGCGTTTTTATCAGAGCCTTGCCCCGCTTCCACGATAATTTTCTGCTGAATGGGCGTTTCCGTTTTTTTCTCTTTTTTCACGCCCGATAAATCCCGCTCCAACGATTGATAGGTGATCCCCGTTTTATCCCGAAGTTTTTTCAAAAGCTCTTCTTTGACCGTTTCGCTTTCCGCCGTGTTCACAACTTTCAACGCTTCTGCCAAAAACAACCGCTTTTCTTCGGATTTTTGAATATCGTATTTGCGCTCTAACGCGTGAATTTTATAATCGATTAACGGCATTGCCGCATCTAAACATTTTTGATACGCTTCTTTGCCCTGCTTTGCCACGTCGTCGGGGTCAAGCCCTTCTGGCATAGGCACGACTTTCACGTTCAAATGCTCGTCCTTTAAAATTTCCAAACCCCTTAAATCGGCTTTCTGCCCTGCAAAATCCCCGTCGTAGCTAATCAAGATATTTTCCGAATACCGCTTTACGAGCCTTGCTTGGTCTTTCGTGAGCGACGTACCCATTGACGCCACGACGTTTTCAAACCCCGCTTGGTAAAGGGAAATGGTATCCATATACCCTTCGACGATAATCACTTCTTTGATAGGTTGCGTGCGTTTGAGTTTTTTTAATAAATTGATATTATACAGGGTTTTGCTCTTATTAAAAAGCATGGTTTCTTTGGTATTTTTATACTTCGCAAAATCCCGTTTTTCCAAAAGTCTACCGCCGAACGCAACGACTTCGTCGAACGCGTTAATAATCGGAAATATCAGCCGTCCGCCTTGCGAATCGATAAGCTTGCCCGACTTAGATTCGGTCAACACCCCGCTATCCAAAAGGTCGGCGCGCGAATAACCTTTTTCCTGTAAATAATCAGCAAGCCCAAAAAAATCAAGCGACGCGCCTATCCCGAACTTTTTCACGGTCGTAGGCGTCATTTGCCTATTAGAAATATACTCCAAGTGCGCGTCCGCCCGCGAATCCCCGCTATATAAATTCGACCGATAAAACCGCGCGGAATCGAGCATAATCGCCGCAAGGGCATCCCGTTTCTTTTTCGCCTGCACCGCTTTTTCGCTGTCGAAATTATTTTCAGGCACTTCCATTTTCGCCCGCGCCGCTAAAATTCGCACCGCGCCCATAAAATCCGTCGATTCCATTTCTTGCACGAATTTAATCACGTTGCCCGAAACAGAGCAACCGAAACAATGATAAAACTGATCGGCTTCGTTCACGGCAAACGACGGCGTACGCTCGTGGTGGAAGGGACAGCACGCCCAATGGGTATTCCCCTTTTTATTGAGCGGAATATACGAAGAAACGACTTCCGTAATCTCGTTTTTTTGCCGTAATTCTTCTAAAAATTTTGGATCGACAAACCCCTTTCTTTCGTTCAATTTTCCACACCCCCTAACGAGAACGTCGTAGGAATAAACACGTTTTCAAACACGCTGATAGCGTACTTATCCGTCATTCCCGAAAGATAATCGCAAACGACCCGTTCCGCGCTGTCTTTTTCCAAAAGCTGATAATAAGGCTTGGGCAATTTCTCGATATGCTTGGTGAAATACTCGTATAACTGCGTAAGCATACGCTCGGCGCGTTCTTGTATCGACTTATTTGCAAGCTCGTAGACTTTTTCAAACATAAAGCTTCTCAGCTCGTTCGTTGCGTCCATAACGGTACTTGACATTGCCACTTGGTTTTTTCCAAAAGAATGTTCGTAAATATCGGCAATGGCTGTATTGATACGCTCTTTGGTTTTCTTTCCTAAGATATTCACCGCACGTTCGGGCAAATCGGTTTCCTTTAATACGCCCGCGCGAATGGCGTCTTCGATATCGTGATTGATATAGGCAATTCTATCGGCGAGCGAAACGGCTTCCCCTTCTTTCGTCGCAGGAGTACCCGAGCTTTTATGATGCACGATTCCGTTGCGGACTTCCCAAGTCAAATTTAATCCTTTACCGTTCTTTTCAATCACGTCTACCACCCGCAAAGACTGCAAGTTATGCTCAAAGCCTTGCGAAGAAAGTTTTGCAAGCACTCTTTCGCCCACGTGCCCGAACGGGGTATGCCCCAAATCGTGCCCCAGCGCAATGGCTTCCGCCAAATCTTCGTTGAGCGCAAGCGTACGCGCGATTGACCGAGCTATTTGCGAAACGTCAAAGGTATGCGTAAGGCGGGTGATATAATGATCCCCTTCGGGCGCAAAAAACACCTGCGTTTTATTTTTCAAACGCTTAAAGGAATTACTGTAAATAATCCTATCTCGGTCGCGTTGAAAATCCGTTCGAAAATCGCAAGGTTTTTCTTGTACTTTTCTCCCGCGCGTAGCTTTGGATTTCATAGCAAACGGCGAAAGAAAACTTTCTTCGTTCGCGTAAATTCGTTCCCGAACGCAAGAATATTTAAAATCCGTTCTTTTTTCGTCCATAAAGCTCTCCTTTTTTCGTATTTACAAATGCGTAGAATTTCCGTACTATTTATATATTCGACAAAACTTATAAAAATCCTTTTTTTCTTTGAAAAAAATTTAATTTTTTTATAACCCGTCAAAATAGAAAGAAAGTCCAAAAACTCCGTTTCTGGACTTCCTATCGTTTATAATTTCTATATCTTAAAAAATAAATGGCAAATTCAGTTCATTAAACAGTCTAACGCTTGCGTTTTCGCGCCGTCTTGGCTGGACGGAACACAAAGCGCAATCGAGCCGTTTTTCAACACCGCAATCCTGTCCCCAACCGCAAACGCTTCGTTTAAATCGTGCGTGACGAATATCGCCGTACGGCGTTTTTCTTTGCAAAG
>CAJGCN010000039.1 GCA_904501815.1 uncultured Clostridia bacterium | reverse complement strand
GACGATAGGCGGAATTTCTTCTGCTTTAATGCCGTTTTTGCCTTGCATTCTCACGACGGTATCTCTCACCGCTTCCACGACCGCCGCAGGCGCAACGCCGCGCGGACAACGCTCTACGCAAGCCATACACGAAAGACAGTTCCAAATAGCTTTACATTCTAAAAGCTGTTCAAGCTTGCCCTTTTCGAGCATAGACACGAATTGATGCGGTTTGATATCCATATCTTTAAACGCAGGGCATCTGCCCGAGCATTTCCCGCATTTCATACATTTTCTTACGTCCGTACCGCTGAGCGTTTTGATATTTTGAACGCGTTCTTCTTTCGTCATTTGCTCACCCCCAACGCTTCCGCTAAAAGTTCGGTGAAATATTTTACGGGTAAAATCCCGTCGCCGTTCACTTGCAAGTTATATAAGCAAAGCGGACAAGCCGTAATCACTTCTTCCGCGCCCTTTTCTTTTGCGCTTTCCAAAACTTTCTTGCTCTTTTTCTTAGGCAATTCGCTGTTTTTCAAAGAAACGTACGCCCCGCAACATTCGTTTCGGAAAGGATACACAACGGGCGTACCGCCGATTGCGCGAATAAAATCTTCGATAATCGTAGGATTTTCGGGATTGTCAAACGCCATCACGCCACTCGGTCTTAACAGTAAACAACCGTAATACGCGCCGACCTTGCGATTGATAGGATTGACGACGGCTTTTTTGATATTGTCAAAGCCGACCATCGTTTTGAGCATTTCTAAATAATGCAAAACCTGTGTTTCGCCCTTATACGGTTCGTCTAATTTTAAATAGTTATTTGCACGGAAACAAATATCCCCGTCCGCTTTCATATCTTCGTTCGTGCGTTTAATCACGTTATGACAAGCGGAACAAAGGGTCAAGAGTTTGCCCCCGTTATGCTTTGCGTAATCCAACGCGCGCACAGCCGATAATTTGGTTGCAATTTCGTCCGTCGCCATCGGATACACCGCGCCACAACATTGCCAATTTTCGATTTCTTCCATTTCTACGCCGAGAGCTTTCGCGCAAAGACGGGCAGTTTCGTCCAACTCTTTGGCTTTCGTTCTCAGCGTACAGCCGGGATAATAACTAATTTTCATTATCTTTCGCTACCTTTTTTTCTTTTAGTTTTGCGGATACGCCATTTCTTCGGGACGGAATACTTCGTCGAATTTTTCCGCCGTTAAGAATCCCAGCGCAACGCAAGCTTCTTTTAAGGAAATATTTTCTTTATACGCTTTCTTCGCCGTTTTCGCCGCGTTTTCATAGCCGATATACGGATTGAGAGCCGTCACGAGCATCAAAGAATTATAAAGATTGTGTTTCATCTTTTCTTTGTTGGCTTTAATTCCCGTCACGCAGTTCTTTTCAAAGGAAACAATCCCGTCGGAAAGTAAGCGCACCGATTGCAAGAAATTATAAATAATCACGGGCATAAACACGTTGAGCTCGAAATTCCCTTGCGATGCCCCAACGCTCACCGCAACATCGTTTGCCATAACCTGCACCGCAACCATCGTCATAGATTCGCATTGCGTAGGGTTTACCTTACCCGGCATAATCGACGAACCCGGTTCGTTTTCGGGAATAAAGATTTCCCCAAGCCCATCGCGCGGACCGCTCGCAAGCCAACGGATATCGTTTGCAATCTTCATTAAGTTGCAAGCAAGCGCTTTAATCGCGCCGTGCGCAAACACTAATTCGTCTTTTGCGGTAAGCGCGTGATATTTGTTCTCCGCCGTCACGAACTTTTTACCTGTGAGAATACTCACTTGGTTCGCTACTTCTTCTGCAAAACCTTTGGGTGCGTTCAAACCCGTACCGACCGCAGTACCGCCGAGCGCAAGCTCTTTTAAGCCAGAAAGCGCAAGCGTAAGCTGAGCTTTCGTCTTTTCGATCATATTTCTCCAACCGCTGATTTCTTGGGAAAACGCGATAGGCACGGCGTCTTGCAAATGCGTTCTGCCACTTTTTACAATCCCTTCGTTTTCTTTTTCCAAACGCTTAAAAGTTTCTACGAGCTTATCCATTGCAGGGAAGAGCTTATCTTCAATAGAAAGCACCGCCGCAATATGCATTGCCGTCGGAAAAGTATCGTTCGAGCTTTGGCTCTTGTTGATATCGTCGTTGGGGTGCAATATTTTCGCGCCAGCAATTTCGTTTCCGCGATTTGCAATAACTTCGTTCGCGTTCATATTCGATTGCGTACCGCTTCCCGTCTGCCAAACGACGAGCGGGAAATGGTCGTTTAAAGCACCTGAAATCACTTCGTCGCAAGCCGAAGAAATCGCGTTTACCTTTTCGTCGGAAAGTTTGCCAAGCTTATGGTTAGCAAGCGCGGCAGCCTTTTTCAAAACCCCGAACGCACGCGTAATTTCGCGAGGCATCACTTCGTCGCCTATCGGAAAGTTTTGAAAACTTCTTTGCGTTTGCGCAGCCCAATACTTATCTGCGGGAACTTTCATTTCCCCCATTGTGTCTTTTTCAATACGGTATTCCATTTTTCAACCTCTTAAATATTGATTTGCGCAAGAACATCTTTTAACACCTGCGCGCTGTGTTGGAATTTCGCCACTTCTTCGTCGGAAAGCTTAGGCGTAAGCGTGGTTTTTACCCCTTCCGTACCGATTACGCAAAGGGTGCTGAGCGCAACGTCGGAAACGCCGTATTCGCCGTTCATTACGGTGGACACGGTTGCAACGGTATCTGCGCCTGAATAGATATTCTTTACGATATGGCAAACGGAAGCGGCAATCCCGTAGAACGTCGCGCCCTTGCCTGCGATAATCTTACCGCCCGATTTTTTCACGTATTCTTCTACTTCTTCTTGCGTATACGGGGTAATCGTCAGCGCGCCTTTGTTTGTGACGGACTTTTCATAATCGGAAAGATGAATACCCGAAATATCCGCCGTAGACCAAGCCACGAACGAACTATCGCCGTGTTCGCCAAGCACGTAAGCGTGTACTTGCTTTTGATTAACTGCGTAGAGTTCCGACAAACGCGTTCTTAAACGAATAGTGTCTAAGCTCGTACCCGAGCCGATAACGCGGGAAGAAGGCAAACCCGTCACCTTGCAGAATACGTAAGTTAAAATATCTACGGGGTTTGCAACGATTAAATACAATGCATCGGGAACGTATTTCACGATTTCAGGCGCAATAGTCTTTAAAATATTCACGTTGATTTGCGTTAAGTCAATACGGGATTGACCAGGCTTTCTGCCTACGCCCGACGTGATAATCACAAGGTCGGAGCCAACGGCATCTTCGTAAGTTCCTTCATAGATATTGACGGAATTTAAAAAGGGAGTTGCCTGTTTAATATCAATCGCTTCCGCAATCGCTTTGTCGCGGTTGATATCGATTAAAACGATTTCCGAAACCGGACCGTTTGCAACGAGCGTATACGCAATCGTTGCGCCTACCGAGCCTGCGCCGATAATAGTAATTTTGTTGTTCATACTGTTATTCTCCGTTAAAAATTTTTATCCTGACTAATTCTTCCCGCTTGGATTTTCCAGCGGAGCACCGTGAAATTATGTAAAATCCCACGCATACGATATAAATTATATCATATTTTTTCCCTAATCTCAACCCCTTGACAGCCCTTGCGTACATTTTTTAATCGCTAAATCGATAAATTTTTATCTTTTTCAAACTAAACAAAAAAAGAACCGCAAAAAAGCAGTCCTTTTATTATCTTTTAGCGTTATTGTTTAAGTTTTTGCAGTAATTCTTGAGCACTTGCGCATGCGTTGAGTAAAAGAAGTAAATCTACGTAGCTCTTTTTCGTTAAATAAGAGTTTCGAATTACGTATTCACATTCCCGTTCCGTTTCGTTTAATAAGCGTTCAGGCTGTTCGGTGTCCGAAGATAAAAATTCGATTGCGGGAAATACCCTTCTTGCCGAAAGCTCTCCGCTGAGTTTCAGGGAAAAATTCGAAACGGAAAGAAACTCCGAAGCGGCGAAATCGTCGGCAGGATTGCCCGTTTGCACCGACAACGCACCGAGAACAGTAAGCGAACCGCCCTTTTCGAAACAGCGCGCCGTTCCTAAATATTTTTTAATATACCGTAAAGTTTTACTTTCTAAGCCACACGAAAAGGTTTTTCCGCCCATAGACTCTTCCGTTTCGTTATACGCTCGCATTAAAGCCGTGAACGAATCTACGATTAACAATACGTGTTTATCCTTTTCGGCAAGGCGTTTCGTGCGATTTAAAAGGAAATCTGCAAGAAAAACGTGGCGTTCTGCTTCGTCGTCGTAAGACGTGGATACGATATTCTCAGAAGGTAAAATCTCTTCGTACTCGGCTATAATTTCAGGGGATTGATCAAGAAGTAAAGCATATACGCGCAAATCGGGGTTTGCTTGTTTCGCTTCGCGAACAAGCGTTTTTAATAAAAAGGTTTTACCCGCTTTAGGCGGTGCAAGCACAAGCCCCCTACGGCCTTTGCCTATCGGCAACAACCATTCGCAGTATTTTCCCGCGATAGATGCCGTTTGGGATACGAATTTGATTTTTTCGGTAGGTTGGCATACCGTTAAATCGTCAAAGTTTTTACGGGGCTTTCCGTCGATTACGGATTCGTTTCGAGAAAGGATTTCCGTTGCGTATAACACGTGCGAACGGGTTTCGGCAAAACAAGTAATCACGTCGCCTTCACGCAAATCGTTTTTGCGAATAAGTTCTACGGGCACGATTAATTTTTGATAATCGGTTTCGCCTTTTAAAGATAAAAGCTGAGAAACCCCGTCTACCGTAGCGATTTGACCTTCGTACATTTTTCGGCTAAACTGATCGCGAAGGCTGGGAAATTCCACCCCCGAATCGTTTACGATCATATAAGGTTTTTCTTCTTCAAAGGCAAAAAAAGCCCCTTCTTCCGTCGCACCGTTGGGAAGATAGGCTTTTTTCAAGTCTTCTATTTTTTGAATAATCGTCGGATCAACGAAATCGTTTTTTATGGGCGCGCCTAAATTCGAAGGTAATTCAGGGGCTTTCTCGCCGAGCAATACGGCAAGAATATCGCTTAAAAGCTCCCCCTTTTTCTTCTTCGTAGGGTTTTTCACCCCGACGAGTCTGCCGTACGAGCGTAAGCTACCGATATATAAAGAATTTAAATATTCTTTTACCGCAAAACGAAATTCGTTTTTATCTGAGTAATTCATTCGATTTTTGTCCGTTCCATTAGTATTATTTTGGTTTTTTCTTCGGTAAGATCATCGCGGGAAAACTCGAGAACGTCTTTATGGCAAACGTCTACGTCTTCGTCGTCGAAAAGGTCCAAAAAGCCTTGCGCCTTATCGATATCAATCGTTAAATTCCGCGTTTTATAATGCATAGGAATTACGATTTCCGGCATAATTCTGTCAACGTATTCTTTGGCAAGCTCTGCATCTATCGTATAATTTCCGCCAACGGGGATAATTAAAATATTAACGGGCAACAAAAGCTCTAAAAGTTCTGCCGAACATTCTTCGCCCAAATCCCCTAAATGACAGATTTCCAACCCGTCCATACGGAATTTATAAATGACGTTTTCTCCGCGAAGCGCTCCTTCTTTGTCGTCGTGATAGCTTTTTATCCCCGTGATTTCCACGCCGGGAAGTTCGTAAAAGCCGTCTTTATCAATCACGACGGGTTTACCGCTGATTGCGCCTACGTTGTTGTGATCGTAATGCTGATGACTGACCGTCACGGCATCTGCCGTGAGCGGTTTGGGCAATTCGTAGCCTATGCCTTTATACGGGTCGGCAACAACCGTCGTACCCGTACTCTCGGTTAGCTTGAAGCAGGAATGCCCCAAATACTGAATTTTCATTTTTCCTCCGATATACTTTCTCTTGCGTTAAGCCTGAGTTGCATCTTTTGTTTTTCTCGTCCAAAATCAAGGGTATATTTCAAATTTGCGAGAAAAGACTTTTCACCGATAGAAAACCCAACTCTTTCCGCCGAAACGAAAATTTCACCATTCGAACCGCTTATTCCAAGCGTTCCGCGCGTCGTTTTCCCTTCGTCAAGGGTAAGGGACAAGGAATAATCCCCCTTTCTCGACAAAAGAACTTTCCCGTCTTTTACTTGAATTTCAACAATTGCTCCACTCTCGTTATAGCACAAAAGGGCGGATAAAGGGCTAAGCTCCATTTCCGCGCTACGGCGTATGCGGGACTCCGTCCCGTCCGTGATCGTTATGATTGTCAAATCACAAGCTCGCACTTCGTTTCCTTGTCTTTTGGATAGTTTCCAAATAATATTATAACAAATATATTTTAAAAAGTAAACCGATTTATCTTCCTTTTCTAAGAAAGTTTCAATCGTCTGCGCGTTTTATTTTCTCTCTGATTAACCTGCCTTCTTTTAAAAGCTCGGCTAATTTTTCTTTATCGCCTATTTCCAGCGCATCACGATAAGCGGAAATATTTTGAATAAACGCGTTTAATTCTTCCAAAATACATTCGCGGTTATAAAAATATAACTGCGACCATATATGTTCGTCCACGCCCGCTATTCTCGTCATATCCTGAAAGCTACCGCCCGTGAATCCCTCGCAATCTTGCACCCGTTCGCTTTTTACGTAGGCGTTGGAAACGAGATGCGCAAGCTGAGAAGTGAGCGCTATCTTCTCGTCGTGCGTTTTCGCGCTACATTCCACGATTTTTCCAAACCCCATTGCGGACGCAAACTCACGGGCTTCTAAAAGCGTTTTTTCGTCCGTTTGCTCCGTAGTCGTAATCACGAGATTCGCCCGTTTAAAAAGAGTAGGCGTAGCCGATAAAATCCCCGACGTTTCTTTGCCTGCCATAGGATGTAAGCCGATATAGCGGAAATTTCTTTCTTCTGCGTAAACGGCTAATTCAAGAGCTTGCTTGACCCCGCAAATATCCGCGACGAACGCGCCGTTTTTAAAACGCTCCGTCGTTAAAATATTCAACGTAGCCAACGGCGACACGGCGATAAACACCGCGTCGTACTCCGTTAAGTTTACGATTTTATTTTGGATATACCCTTTTTCTTTGGCTATACAAATCGAGCGTTCGTTAAGATCCGTGCCGTCTACGAAATACCCCGCTTGGGTAAGCGCGCCACAAATCGACCCGCCGATTATTCCAAGACCTATTACCGCTATCTTTTTCATCTTCTTACTCCGTGTTTCTTAGGGATTGACAAAATAGTAGCATATTTTTCAAAAAAATTCAAGTATTCCGAGAAAAAAATTGAAAAATTATTTATTCTGCCGATTTTTATACTTATCACGCGTGGCAATTCCACCCCGAATATGCCGTTCGCTTAAATTAAAATTCAAAATTTTGCGTACTTTTTCAAACAGTTCTAAATCAACGAACGGAAGCCTTTCCGTCACGTCTTTATGTACCGTAGACTTACTTACGCCGAAATGCGCGGAACACGCCCGAACGGTACAACCCGTTGCGACGATATATTCCGCGCATCTTCTCGTTCTCTCTTCAATATATTCCCACAAAATCCCGACCTCCGCATTTTCATTACGAAATATACTATGTCGGATTTTATAGAATTATAACTTTATTCCCGTTCTTCTTTATACGGCATGGGATAGACGGCTTTAACGGAATCTTCTTCAATTCCTTTCACTTTTTTCGCTTTTCCGCTCGCGATAGTGATGAAAATATCTTCGCTTGAAAGCTCTACTACCGAGCCGTTTTTCAGCACGACCGCAAGTGAATACGGAACGGTGACGGCGCTGGCGCAAAGCACTTTCGCGCCTTCTTTTAAGCCCACTATCATAGAGCCTTTGCGGTTTCTGCCCATCGGGTCAATCAAAGAAGAAATCACCTTTTTAAACTTTCCTTCGTCGGTTGCAACGATTATTTCCCCTTCGCCGTTGATTTGCGCGGCGTAAATCACGCTGTCGCCTTCTCGCAACGAAATGCCGTGAACCCCTGCCGCAATTCTGCCTTGCGTGGGAATATCGTCCTTTTTCGCATTCAGGCAAATACCGTTTTCCGTGACGAAAATAACCGTCGTTTCTTCGTCGGCGTTTTCTTCAACGCCGATTACTTCGTCGTCTTCGTTCAGCTTAACGGCTACGAAACAATCTTTTTTCTGCTCGTATTCCGCCCAATCCGTCTTTTTGACCATACCTTGCTTGGTATAGAACAAAAGTTGACCGTACGGCATACGCTCGCCCACTTCGAACAGCGCGACGATTTTTTCGCCGTCTTCCGCTTCTTTGGAAAGGGATTTCAAGGTCGAACCTTCGTCGGAAAGTTTACCTTGCAATTCGGGGGCGTAAATATCTAACTTATGGCAATTCCCGTAATTCGTGAAAGCAAAAATACGCTTATCCGTGAGCGTTTCCAACCATTTTAACGCCACCGTGCGGGGTTTAAACTTCCCTTCCTGCACCTTTTGCAACGCCGATACTTCTTTGCCGATTAACACTTTTAACCGATCGTCCGCCGTATACACCAGCATGCAAGGTTCACCCGGTTTTTTCTCGTTTGCCGTTGAAAGCGTTTCGTCTGCCTCTTCACGGGTAAACACGAGCTTGGAACGGCGGGGAGAAGGATATTTTTCTTTGATTTCCGTAATTTCTTCCTTGACCACTTCGAGCTGTAAATCTCCGCTCTTAGAAATTGCGGTAAGCTTTTTAATAAGCTTTTTCAAATCCTTTAATTCGTTTTCAAGCTTAAACACTTCGAGCTTGGTAAGTCTTGCAAGGCGCAAATCCAAGATTGCTTGCGCTTGCACTTCCGTCAGCTCAAATCGCTCCATAAGCTTAGCTCTCGCATCCGACGTACCTTCGGACTTTTTAATAATGGCTATCACTTCGTCGATATTTTGCACCGCAACGATTAAGCCTTCTAAAACATGACATCTTTGTTCGGCTTGGTGTAAATCGAAAAGCGTACGCTTTAATACGATTTGTTGCTGATATTTTACGTAGTGGCGAATAATCTCCATTAATCCGAGCTGTTGAGGTTTTCCGTCGGCAATTACGACCATGTTGATCCCGAACGTCACTTCCAAATCGGTATATTTATACAAATATTTCAAAAGCACATCAACGTCTGCTTCTTTTTTCAAACGAATGACGGCGCGCATACCCGCACGGTCTGATTCGTCCGCAACGTAGTCAATGCAAGCAAGTTCTTCTTTCTTTTCTTCGCGGAGTTCGGCAATTTTACGAAGAAGTTGCGCTTTATTGACTTGATAAGGAAGTTCTGTGATAATTAAATTCGTTTTTCCGTTATCCGTCTTTTCCATTGCGATTTTCGCGCGAATGGAAATCTTTCCGCGACCCGTTTTATACGCTTGAATAAGCTCGTTGGCAATAATCGTACCGCCCGTCGGGAAATCGGGACAAGGGATATACGTCATCATTTCTTCCAACGAAATAGCGGGATTATCGATATACGCAACCACGCCGTTAATGACTTCCGCTAAGTTATGCGTAGGGATATTCGTGGCAAGCCCGACGGCTATCCCAGACGAGCCGTTCACGAGCAAATTCGGAAATCTTCCGGGAAGAATATCGGGTTCTTTTAAGCTGTCGTCAAAGTTTAAGGAAAAACTTACCGTTTCTTTATCGATATCTCTTAAAAGTTCGAGCGCAAGCGGTTCTAATCTTGCTTCCGTATAACGCATTGCGGCGGCAGGGTCGCCGTCTACCGACCCGAAGTTTCCATGTCCGTTGACGAGCGTTTTTCCCATATTGAACTGTTGCGCCATACGCACCATTGCATCATATACCGAGCTATCGCCGTGAGGATGATATTTACCCATACAGTCCCCGACGATACGGGCGCTCTTTTTATGCGGTTTATCAGGCGTTAAGCCCATTTCGTGCATCGTGTATAAAATACGGCGTTGCACGGGCTTTAACCCGTCTTCCACTCTCGGCAACGCACGGTCTAAAATAACGAATTCCGCGTAAGGAAGCATAGAAGAATGAAGAACTTTTTCAAGCGGTTCGACGTATAACTGCCCCGTCGGTTCGACTTGGGTTTCGGGCTGATGTTTACTTTTCGCCATTGTCTTTCTCCTTCTTTTCTATTTTTTCCATAAACGCATCTTTTTTATTGAAATTCGCGTATTTTGCCAAAAATTCCTTTCTGCCTTCTACCTTATCGCCCATTAGCGTGGTAATCATTCTCTCCGCTTTTGCCGCGTCTTCCACCGTCACTTGGATTAAGTTTCGCGTGGCGGGGTTCATAGTCGTTTCCCAAAGCTGATCCGCGCTCATTTCCCCAAGACCTTTATAGCGTTGCAGTTGATAACCTTTGCCGATTTTTTCAATCTTTTCGTTCAATTCCTTATCGTCGTAGGCGTATTCTACCTTATCCCCCTTATACACTTTATATAAAGGAGGCATACCGATATATACGTGCCCCGCATTGACGAGCGGTCGCATATAGCGGAAGAAGAAAGTAAGCAAAATACAGCGTATGTGCATACCGTCTTGGTCGGCATCTGAAAGAATAATTACTTTATGATAGTTAATTTTATCTAATTTGAAATCGGGGTCAATCCCTGCGCCGATTGCGCTAATCATTGTTCTAATTTCTTCGTTTTCGAGAATTTGGTTTAATCTCTTTTTCTCGACGTTGAGCGGTTTACCCCTGAGCGGTAAAATAGACTGAAATTGACGGATACGGGCTTGCTTTGCCGTGCCGCCAGCCGAATCCCCTTCGACGATAAACATTTCGTTAAATTCAGGTTTTCTGCCTGAACATGCGGCGAGTTTCCCGATTAACGTCAAACCTTCGATACTGTTTTTTGCGCGCGCATTTTCTTTGGCTTGCTTTGCAGCCAAACGAACTTTTGCCGCGCCTTGCGCTTTTTTAACGATTTCTTCTATAATTTTCTTGTAGCCACGCACGCCTGCGAGCGCGTTCAAGCCTTCTATGACGGCGGATTCCACCGCAGGACGGGCTTCGGTATTTCCGAGTTTGGTTTTAGTTTGCCCTTCAAACTGCACTTCCCGCATTTTCACGGAAAGTACGGCAGTCAAGCCTTCTCTAAAATCGTCCCCTTGAAAGTTAGGGTCTTTATCTTTTAAAAGCCCGTTGCTTCTTGCATGGTCGTTTAAAGCGCGCGCTAAGCCCGACTTAAAACCGATTTCGTGATACCCCCCTTCTGGCGTGGGTATATTATTGACAAACGAGAAAATACTTTCCGTGTAATCCCCCGTATGCTGAATGGAAAATTCAACTAAAATATCGTTTTTTACGACTTTATAATAAATAGGGTTGGCATACAGCTTTTTCTTTCCTTCGTTCAAGCTTTTGACAAAGTCGGAAATCCCCCCGTCGTATTTGAATACGATACGGTACGGCTCGCTTTCTAAAGCAAGTTCGTCCACTTCCGCAAATAAGCTTTGTTGGGGCGTAGCGGAAGAAAAATCAAAAGAAACTTGTCCGTTTTCTTCTTCCGTAAAGCTCGCGCTTTGCGTTTCTTCCCCTTCTGCAACTTCAGCGTTTTCCCCATCTTCTTGTATTTCTTCGCTGTCAAACAGCATACGACG
>CAJGCN010000038.1 GCA_904501815.1 uncultured Clostridia bacterium | reverse complement strand
GCTTCCAAAGGCACGTTGCCCGTACGCTCTCCGATACCGAGCAAGGAGCAATTGACCCCCGACGCGCCGTAGAGCCAAGCGGAAACGGCGTTGGCTACGCCCATATAGAAATCGTTGTGTCCGTGCCATTCGAGCATTTCCGACGTGACGTCAGAATAATGGTGCAAGCCGTAAACGATACCGGGTACGCTTCGGGGAAGCGCCGCGCCCGTGAACGGAACGCCGTAGCCCATCGTATCGCACATACGGATTTTAACGGGAATTCCCGCTTGCGCCGACAAATCGTGCAACTCGTTGACGAACGGCACGACGAAACCGTAGAAGTCTGCACGCGTCAAATCTTCCAAATGACAGCGGGGGGAAATGCCTGCTGCAAACGCGTCTTTCACCACGCCTAAGTAATGATCGAACGCCTGTTGACGGCTCATATTCAACTTTTTGAAAATATGATAATCCGAACAGCTGACCAAAATCCCCGTTTCTTTAATACCGATATCGTGTACGAGCGCGAAATCTTCTTTCTTAGCTCTAATCCAAGTCGTAATTTCGGGGAACTTATAGCCAAGCTCCATACACTTTTCCAAAGCTTCACGGTCTTTTTTGGTATAAACGAAAAATTCGCTTTGACGGATAATTCCGTTCTCTCCGCCCAAACGCGCAATCAATTTATAAAGGTCAACGATTTGCTTGACCGAATAAGGCGCGCGGGATTGTTGACCATCGCGGAAGGTCGTGTCGGTAATCCAAATATCGGCGGGCATATCCATCGGCACGCGACGGTGGTTGAACACCGTTTTGGGCACTTCGTCGTAAGGATAAATGTCCCGATATAAGTTGGGTTCTTTCACGTCTTGCAAGGAATACTTGTATTGATCCTGCTCCAAAAGATTACTGTGCTTGTTCTTTTCAATCATATTCGTATACTCTCCGTGTTTTTTCGATTAAAAAAGCTTTTACAATCGAAATTTTTGATTTATATGATTATACACAAATCGTTGGAGTTTGTCAAGAATTTACAAGGGGTTTTCAAGAAAGTTCGAAAATTTTTTGTTGATTTTTTCCGCTAAGTTATAACGAAGCGATTACTTCCACTTCGACGAGTACGTTTTTCGGCAACGTTTTCACCGCCACACAGCTTCTTGCGGGCTTTTCCGTGAAATATTTTGCGTATACGCTATTAAAAGATGCAAAGTCGGACATATCCGCTAAAAAGCAAGTCGTCTTGATTGCTTTTTCATAAGAACTGCCCGCAGCCTTTAACACTTCACCCAAGTTTTTCATTACCTGTTCCGCCTGTTCTACGATATCCGTTCCCACAATTTCACCCGTTTTCGGACACAAAGGGATTTGCCCGGAAGTGAATACCATATCGCCTACTACGATTGCCTGCGAATAAGGACCGATTGCCTTAGGCGCGTTCTCCGTCGCTACTTTTTTCAACATATTTTTTTCTCCTTTTATACGAGTTTAAATCCTTTATTTTTAAGCGCGTTTTTAATTTCTTCCACGTGCGAAAAGTCCCGCGTTTCCATCGTAATACGAAGATAACAGCCCGTCACGCTCGAACCCGTGTTCGCACGCTCGTGGTGTACGGCGATAATATTCGCGCCCGCTTCTGCGATAATTTTAGAAACGGTCAAGAGTTGACCGGGCTTATCGACGAGCTCAATAGTAAGCTGAGAATTTCTGCCCGACATTATCAAACCGCGCGTAATCACACGGGATAAAATCGTCACGTCGATATTCCCGCCCGAAAGCACGCAAACGGCTTTTTTGCCTTTGATATCCACTTTGTGGAACATAGCCGCCGCAACGGCAACCGCGCCAGCGCCTTCCGTGACGAGTTTATGCTGTTCCATAAGCGCCAAAATCGCCGCAGAAATTTCGTCGTCGGAAACCGTGACGATTTCGTCTACGTATTTTTCGCAAATTTCGTAGGTGAGCGAGCCTGGCTTTTTCACCGCAATCCCGTCCGCAATCGTAGACACCGATTTGAGTTCTTCAATTTGATGATCGGCAATCGAGTTCGCCATAGACGGCGCGCCGTCCGCCTGTACGCCGTAGACCTTTACGTTTGGATACAGCGTTTTAATGGTATAAGCAACCCCCGAAATTAACCCACCGCCACCGATCGGAACGATTACCGCGTCAAGGTCGGGAAGCTGTTCGGCAAGCTCTAAGGCAATCGTGCCTTGCCCTGCGATTACGTCTTCGTCGTTAAACGGGTGAATAAAGGTATACCCCTTTTCGTCGCGAAGCTCCAACGCGCGTTGATAGGCGTCGTCGTATACCCCTTCCACCAAACAAACTTCCGCGCCGTAGCTTTTCGTCGCCTGAATTTTGGAAATCGGCGCGCCGTCGGGCAAGCAAATCACCGCTTTAATCCCGCTCTTTTGCGCCGCAAGCGCAACGCCTTGCGCGTGATTACCTGCCGAGCAAGCCACCACGCCCTTTTCCTTTTCTTCTTTGGAAAGTTTCGTCATTTTATAATACGCGCCGCGTACTTTAAAAGAACCCGTCACTTGTAAATTTTCCGTTTTTAAATACAATTCCGTTTCAGGGCAAAGCTTGGGCGCGTAAATCACGTCCGTTTTTCTCGCCACTTCTTTCAACACGTTATGCGCCTTATAAACGTTATCAATCGTCAACATAGTTTCACCTTCTTTACGGGCGTTTGCCCGTTCGTTATCTTAATAAGCTTTGTATAAACTGTTCTGCGCAACGCGCCGAACGGCTACCTTTTTTGAGCGCGAACGCCTCCGCTTCTATTTCCAGCTGTTTTTCGTCCATTTGGATTTTTTGCCGCAAAGCAAGCTTTTTCACAATTTCTAAATACAGCTGTTTATTCGGCTTCGAGAACAACACCGTAAGCCCGAACCGTTCGGAAAGAGAAAGGGTTTCTTGCAAAGTATCGTTTCGATGCACGTCGTCGCCGTCCCGTTCCCCGAAACTTTCCTTAATGATATGACGGCGGTTGCTCGTAGCGTAAATAACGGAATTTTCACTCCTTGCGCTTGCCGAGCCTTCGAGCGCGGCTTTGAGCATACTGAAATTATCGTCGTTTTGGTTAAAGGATAAATCGTCGATAAAAATAATGAATTTGAGCGGGTTTTCGCTGATTTTTCCCATTACGTAGGGCAATAGAGAAAGCTGATCTTTTCTAAGCTCTATCAAGCGCACCCCGCGCGGGAAAAATTCGTTGGCTACCGCTTTTACCGTAGACGATTTTCCCGTTCCTGCGTCCCCGCACAAAAGAGTATTCGCCGCTGGTCTGCCTTCCACGAACGCGAGCGTATTTTCCACCACTTTCGCCCGTTCGGCTTCGTAGCCGATAAAGGTCGCCATATCCACTTTATCCGCGCTGACGATAGGTTCGATTTGCTTATCGTCGGAAAGCCTAAACATTCCGCGCGAAGAAAAAATTCCGTAGCCGTATTTCTCTAAGTTTTGAATCCGAAGGGCGTATAACTCGCTCATTTGCACCCGCTCGGAAGAAAAGGCAGGCACGTTCGCCAAACCCATATCTTCGGCAAAATCCTTTGCGGACAAAGCCGCAAATTCTCCAAACGCGCGAAGTTCGCTTTCCACCGCTTTTTGGATATTTCCGTCGTTTATATTCCCTTTCGCCGCGTTTTTGATATATACGTTTTCGTCTTCCCCGACTAACCTTTTCACAAGCTCGGTAAGCGACCCGCCGCCAAGATAAATTTCCGAGAGAAATTTTGCGTACGCTCTGCGCTTTTCCGCCCCCGTGCCCTGCGTTTGCATATAGCCAAAAAACGCACGAAAGAGCGGTTTTTCAACGACGTCGAAAAACACGCTCGTAAAAGTTAAGTCGA
The DNA here is from genome assembly GCA_904501815.1 of uncultured Clostridia bacterium. Taxonomy (GTDB): domain Bacteria; phylum Bacillota; class Clostridia; order Christensenellales; family Borkfalkiaceae; genus Scatosoma. The sequence goes on along the minus strand of CAJGCN010000038.1, from coordinate 8,000 downwards.
GATAAATTTTTTGCAGTTTATTTTCCATATTAAATCCGTTCAATAATTTTGTCCGTCATTTCTTTCGTGGAAATCCATTCCCCGCCACGCGCAATATCCGCCGTGCGATACCCTTCTTCGAGCACTTTGTCCACCGCTAAGAGAATAGCTTGGCTTTCCGCCTTTAAATCAAACGCGTAGAGAAGCATCATTGCCGCCGACAAAATCGTTGCGATCGGGTTTGCCTTGCCTTGCCCTGCAATATCGGGCGCAGAGCCGTGAATAGGCTCGTATAAGCCACGCGTTCCTTCCCCTAACGAAGCGGACGGGAGCATACCGATAGAACCCGTAATTTGCGAAGCTTCGTCGGACAAAATATCCCCGAACATATTGCTCGTGACGATTACGTCGAATTGCGCGGGATTTCTCACAAGTTGCATTGCCGCGTTATCCACGAGCATATCTGAAATCGCTACGTCGGGATATTCCGCCGAAATTTCGTGCACGATTTTACGCCAAAGCCGAGAAGTTTCCAAAACGTTCGCCTTATCGATACTCACGAGCTTTTTATTGCGTTTTCTTGCCGTTTCGAACGCCACGCGGGCAATCCGCTCGATTTCCATACGGCTATACCGTTCGGTGTCGTACGCTTCTTCGCCGTATCTGCCTTCGCGATATCCCCGTTCTCCAAAATAAATTCCGCCCGTAAGTTCGCGAACGATCATAATATCAAAACCTTTTTCAACGAGATCTTCCCGAAGCGGACATTCTGCTTTTAAAGCAGGATATAATTTCGCAGGGCGCAGGTTGGTAAAAAGCCCCATTGCTTCGCGAATTCCTAAAAGCGCTTTTTCAGGGCGAAGATGACCGGGCAAAGTATCCCATTTCGGCCCGCCGACTGCGCCTAAAAGTACGCTGTCCGAAGCCAAACACCCCTCTACCGTTTCTTTTGGCAAAGGCTCACCGTATTCGTCGATTGCCGCCCCGCCGATAAGATAGGGCGTAAAGATAAATTTATGCGAAAACTTTTCTCCGATTTTTTCCAACACGCGAAACGCGCTGTCTACGATTTCAGGACCGATACCGTCCCCGCGTAATAAGCCGATTTTGTATTCCATATTACTTAATATCCCCTTTCTTGATAGATTCTACCAAGCCACCATTTTGGATAATTTTTTGAATAAACGGGGGAAACGGCTGCGTTTGAAAACTTTTGCCCGTCGTTTGATTAGAAATCACCCCTTCGTCGAGATTGACTTGTATGCAATCCCCTTCGCTAATGCCGTCTACCGCTTCGCTACATTCCACGATTGCAAGCCCGATATTGATAGCGTTTCTATAAAAAATCCGCGCAAAACTTTTTGCGATTACGACGGAAATACCGCTTTCTTTAATAGCAATCGGCGCGTGTTCTCTCGACGACCCGCAACCGAAGTTATCGCCCGCCACCATTACGTCGCCCGTTTGTACTTTTTTGACGAACTCTTTATCGATATCTTCCATACAATGGGAAGCAAGTTCTTTTTTATCGCTCGTGTTTAAATATCTGGCGGGAATGATAACGTCGGTATCTACGTTATCGCCGTATTTAATCGCTTTTCCTTGAAAATTCATAGTTTTTTCTCCTTATTCAAGCTCGGAAGGCTGAGCAATCTTGCCGAGCACTGCGCTCGCCGCCGCCACCGCAGGGGAAGCCAAATAAACTTCCGAATCTACGTGTCCCATTCTGCCGACGAAATTACGGTTGGTCGTAGCCACCGCGCGTTCACCTGCCGCCAACACGCCCATATACCCGCCTAAGCAAGGTCCGCAAGTCGGCGTAGAAACGATACAACCGGCTTGGATAAAGGTTTTCACCAAACCCGTTTCAATGGCTTTTAAATAAATATCCTGCGTTGCGGGAATAATAATCGCGCGCACGTTTTTCGCCACTTTTTTACCCGCCAAAATTTCCGCCGCTTCCTGCAAATCTTTATATTGCCCGTTCGTGCACGACCCGATTACGACTTGGTCGATCTTGATATCCCCGATTTCGTCGAAAGTTTTCGTGTTTTCAGGCAAATGCGGGAAAGCTACCGTCGGTTGAATTTCGCTTAAATCGATTTCGTAGACTTCGTCGTATACCGCGTCTTCATCCGCTTTGTAAATTTTCGGCTCACGAGAAGAGCGTTCCCGAATATATTCGAGCGTTTGTTCGTCCACTTCGAAAATACCGTTCTTCGCCCCCGCTTCAATCGCCATATTCGCAACCGTTAAACGGTCGTATACGGACAAAGCCTTCACGCCTTCGCCCGTAAACTCCATTGATTTATACAACGCTCCGTCCACCCCGATCTTGCCGATAATATGCAAAATCAAATCTTTCCCCGAAACGTATTTTTGGAACTTGCCTTTCAGCACGAACTTGATTGCGGACGGAACTTTAAACCAAGCTTTCCCCGTCGCCATACCGCACGCCATATCCGTCGAGCCTACGCCCGTTGAAAACGCGCCGAGCGCGCCGTAGGTGCAAGTATGTGAATCTGCGCCGATCACCACGTCACCACTCACGACGAGCCCTTTTTCAGGCAAAAGTGCGTGTTCGATACCCATTTGCCCCACGTCGAAGAAATTCACGATTTCTTGCTCTCCGCAAAAATCTCGGCACATCTTACATTGCGTAGCAGCTTTTATATCCTTATTCGGAGCGAAATGGTCCATGACCATCGTCACCTTTTCTTTGTCGTATACGGCTTTTGCGCCGATACGGTTAAACTCTTTTATCGCAACGGGGGAAGTGATATCGTTGCCTAAAACGCGGTCTAAATCTACTAAAATCAGCTGACCTGCTTCTACCCGTTCTAACCCCGCGTGCGCCGCGAGAATTTTTTGCGTCATCGTCATTGACATTGTTCTTACCTTCTTTATTGATTGATAATTGCGCCTTTGTCCGCCGAGCTTACTTGCGAGGCGTAGCGTTTTAAATACCCTGAAACTTCTTTCTTTTTAATAGGCATTTCCGCTTTGCGCTTTTGCAGTTCTTCGTCGGAAACTTTCAGCTCGATTTTATAATTCGGAATATCGATAGCAATGATATCCCCGTCTTTCACGTACGCAATCGGCCCGCCCGAAACGGCTTCGGGGGATACGTGCCCTATCGAAGCGCCACGCGTTGCGCCTGAAAATCTACCATCCGTGATTAACGCTACGTCTTTATCCAAGCCCATTCCCGCAATCGCGGACGTGGGCGAAAGCATCTCGCGCATACCCGGACCGCCCGCAGGACCTTCGTAGCGAATGACCACCACGTCTCCCTTTTGAATTTTGCCCGCGTAAATCGCTGCAATCGTTTCTTCTTCACTTTCAAACACCTTCGCAGGTCCTTCGTGAACGAGCATTTCCGAAGCGACCGCCGAACGCTTGACTACGCAACCGTCGGGCGCAAGGTTGCCCTTTAACACGGCAATCCCGCCCGTTTGTGAAAAGGCGTTTTCGGGTTTTCTGATGACTTCGTCGTCGAAATTGCAAACGTCTTTAATATTTTCCGCCATCGTCTTGCCCGTGCAGGTCATCACCGACGTATCGAGTAAGCCAAGTCCTTCCAACTCTTTCAAAACGGCGTACACCCCGCCCGCTTCGTTCAAGTCTTCCATATAGGTAGGACCTGCGGGAGCAAGGTGGCAAAGGTTAGGCGTTTTTTCGCTGATTTGGTTGACTTCGTCTAAGCTGAACGGCACTCCACATTCGTTGGCAATCGCGGGAAGATGCAACATACTGTTCGTCGAGCAACCCAAAGCCATATCCGCCGTAATGGCGTTTTTTATAGCCGAAGCCGTCATAATATCGCGGGGACGGATATTCTTTTTCACAAGCTCCATAATCTGCATACCCGCGTGCTTAGCAAGCTCTATACGAGCGGAATACGCGGCGGGAATCGTACCGTTTCCGCGAAGCCCCATACCGAGCACTTCCGTCAAACAGTTCATAGAATTTGCGGTATACATTCCCGAGCAAGACCCGCAAGTCGGACAAACCTTTCTTTCAAATTCGGTGAGCTGTTCTTCGGTGATTTTACCCGCTTTATATGCGCCTACCGCTTCAAACATACTCGAAAGCGAACGCTTTTTACCGCCCACTCTGCCCGCGAGCATAGGACCGCCCGAAACGAACACGGTGGGAATATTCAAACGCGCCGCCGCCATTAAAAGTCCGGGAACGTTCTTATCGCAGTTGGGAATCATTACGAGCCCGTCGAACCCGTGCGCCATTACCATTGCTTCGGTGGAATCGGCGATTAAATCGCGGGTAACGAGAGAATATTTCATTCCCACGTGCCCCATAGCAATCCCGTCGCAAACGGTGATCGCAGGGAACATAATCGGCGTACCGCCCGCCATAGCCACGCCTATTTTCACCGCTTCTGCGATTTTATCCAAATTGACGTGTCCGGGCACGATTTCGTTATGCGAAGAAACGATCCCGATTAACGGGCGTTGCATTTCTTCTTCGGTTAAGCCCAACGCGTGATACAAGGATCTGTGCGGCGCGTTGTGAAAACCGTCTACTACTTTTTCTTTAATCATAAAAAACTCCTTTAAGAGCAAAGATTAACTCATTTGCTTTCGCCTTGCGGGCAATTGTGCAATCTTTGATTGTAAAATGGCGCAACCTACGGTTGCTTTTTTCAGTCCGTCAATACAGGGTTCACCCCAGCACCCAGCCGAAAACTGAGCATTTAGACTTCCTATTCTTGCATACCGTAGGTGTGGCTATCTCGTGCAAATTTAATTATTGATGAATTTTTCTTCGTCTGCCCAGCTATACAGTTTACGGATATCCTTACCGACGACTTCGGAAGGGTGTTCCGCCGCAATCTTACGCATTGCGTTGAAGTGTACTTGCGAGCCAGCGTCGGACATATCGAGCAAGAATTCTTTCGCGAACGTACCGTCTTGAATGTCTTTCAAAACTTTCTTCATTGCTTTCTTGGTTTCTTCCGTGATAATCTTCGGACCCGTCACGTAGTCGCCGTATTCCGCCGTGTTGGAAATGGAATAACGCATCCCTTCAAAACCGCTTTGATAGATAAGGTCTACGATAAGCTTCATTTCGTGAATACATTCAAAGTATGCGTTTCTGGGGTCGTATCCAGCTTCTACGAGCGTTTCAAAGCCCGCTTGCATCAACGCGCAAACACCGCCGCAAAGAACAGCTTGTTCGCCGAACAAATCCGTTTCCGTTTCCGTTCTGAAATTCGTTTCCAAAACGCCCGCTCTCGCACCGCCGATACCGAGCGCATACGCCAAACCGATTTCAAGCGCGTCGCCCGTTGCATCCTGTTCAACGGCAATCAAGCAAGGAACGCCTTTTCCAACTTGGTATTCGCTGCGAACGGTGTGGCCAGGTCCTTTGGGCGCAACCATAATGACGTTTACGTTCTTCGGGGGCTTAATGCAACCGAAGTGGATATTAAAGCCGTGCGCAAACGCAAGCGTTTTTCCTTCCGTCAAATTAGGTTCAATGCTTTCTTTATAGAGCTTCGCTTGCTTTTCGTCGTTGATTAAAATCATAATCAAGTCCGCCGCTTTCGCCGCGTCTGCCGCCGTCATAACCGTTAAGCCTTGCTTTTCCGCCTTTTCCCAGCTCTTGCTTCCTTTATAAAGACCGACGATTACTTTCACGCCCGAATCTTTCAAGTTCAGCGCGTGCGCGTGTCCTTGCGAGCCGTAGCCGATAATCGCAACGGTTTTACCGTTTAATTTGTTCAAATCACAATCCTGTTGATAAAAAATTCTGTTAGCCATTTTCTTTTTCTCCTTTTCGCTTTTCTTTAAATTGATTTTTTATTTTTTTCGTTATTTAGAAAATAAAGTTTGTTCGCCCCTGTCTAAGGCTACGATACCCGTTCGGCACATTTCCAAAATCCCGAAGGGTTGCATAAGTTTCACGAACGCGTCGATTTTCGAAGGATTTCCCGTCACTTCAATACACATTGCCGTCGGGGAATAATCTATAACGCTCGCGCGGAAGACGTCTACCGCCGTCATAATGTCGCTTCTGTTTTGCGAAGCGTTTTCCACTTTAATCAGCATTAACTCACGCTGAATAGCATCGTCGTTTAAGATTTCCACCTTTTTCACGTTCACAAGCTTTTTCAACTGATTGATCAGCTGATCGCGAGAATAGCAATCCCCGCTCATACTAATCGTAATACGGGAATACTCGCTACGCTCCGTTTCGCCTACCGTCAAGCTGTCGATATTAAACCCGCGACGGGTGAATAGGCTCGTCACTCTCGTCAACACGCCGATTTGATTGTCTACGTATACCGATATCACAAATCTACTCATAAGCTTTCTCCTTACGCTTTTTCTACTTTGACGATAATATCGTCGATTGCACCGCCGGGCGGCAACATAGGCAATACGAATTCGTCTTTATCCACCTGCGCGTCGATTACGACGGGACGGTTGAGCGCAAAACCTTCTTTGAGCGCGGCTTTAAATTCGTCGAGCGTGGTCGCGCGTTTGCCTACCGCGCCGAACGCTTCCGCAAGCTTGACGAAATCCGTTTGACGGGAGAGCACCGTTTGGGAATACCGTTTTCCGAAGAAAAGGGTTTGCCATTGACGAACCATACCCAACACGCCGTTGTTCATCAAAACGATTACGACGGGAATGTTATAGGAAACCGCCGTTGCCAACTCATTCAAGTTCATTCCGAAACTTCCGTCGCCCGTGACGAGAACGGTCGGGTCGCCCGTCGCTACGCACGCACCCATTGCCGCGCCAAGCCCGAAGCCCATCGTTCCCAACCCACCGCTTGAAACCCAACGGCGGGGAATATCGAAAGAGGCGTATTGCGCCGTCCACATTTGGTGTTGCCCAACGTCCGTCGTGATTACCGTGCGGGCAGGTTTGAGTTCGTTGATTGCCTGCACGATCATTTTCGGGGTAAGCTTTGCCGTTTGCGAAGCGGCGATTTCCGCTTCGAAACCTGCTTCTTCCGCTTTGAGCGTTTCTACCCGTTTGATCCAGTCGGGCAAATTCTTCTTTTGGCATTTTTCCGCAATACGCGCAAACGAATCGCTTACGTCGCCGATCAGCCCTAAATGTACCCGTACGTTTTTATTAACTTCGGCAGAATCGGGGTCAAGCTGAATAATCTTGCTGTTTTTCGCAAACTTGGAAACGTTGCCCGTCGCTCTATCCGAAAAGCGCACGCCGACGGCAAGAATAAGGTCGGCTTCATTTTGCGCCATACTCGAAGCGTAATGCCCGTGCATACCCTGCATACCGAGAAAACGTTCGTCGGAATCGGGTACGGCGGAAAGCCCCATAAACGAGCAACCGATAACCGCGTCGATTTTGCGGGCAAACGCAATGATTTCTTTGCCCATTCCTAAGCCTGCCGCACCGCCGCCGATATAGATATACGGGCGTTTTGCTTCGGCAATCATTTCCGCCGCTTGGCAAATTAAACTCTCGTCTACTTTCGGCAAAGGAATTTTTTCCACCACGCCTTGTTCTTCAAATTCAAACGTCCCTACTTGTACGTCTTTGGGTACGTCAATCAAAACGGGACCCGGACGGCCGGACTTGGCAATCGAAAAGGCTTGGCGAATAATATCGGCAAGATCTTCAATCTTCGAAACGAAAAAGTTATGCTTGGTAATCGGCATCGTCACGCCCGTAATGTCGATTTCTTGGAAGCTGTCTTTCCCGATTAACGAGTTGGGCACGTTGCCCGTAATCGCAACTAACGGAATAGAATCAAGCATTGCCGTTGCAATCCCCGTGACGAGGTTGGTCGCACCCGGTCCGCTCGTAGCGATACAAACGCCGACTTTACCCGTCGCGCGGGAATACCCGTCCGCCGCGTGCGACGCGCCTTGTTCGTGCGCGGTTAAAATATGATTGATTTGGTCCTTATATTTATAGAGCGCGTCGTAGATATTGATAACCTGCCCGCCCGGATAGCCGAACACGTCCGTCACGCCTTGCTCTATCAAGGTTTTTACGATAATTTCTGCACCTGTTAAT
>CAJGCN010000037.1 GCA_904501815.1 uncultured Clostridia bacterium | reverse complement strand
CTTACGTCTGCCGAACAATTAGCAGGGTTAGCAAAGCTTGTAGACGAAGGCAACAGTTTTGCTGGAAAAACGGTAATGTTAGAAGTTGATATGGATCTTGCAAAGATAAGCTTTGACCCTATCGGCGACGCTTCGCCGTTTGAAGGCGTTTTTGACGGTCAAGGACATACGATTAGCAATATGGTGCAAAGCGGTTGGGATTTTGGTTATGAATGGGGCTCTTACGGATCTATTGGGCTCTTTGGCGAAGTCAAAGACGCAACCGTTAAAAATTTAACCGTTAGCGGTTTCGACGCTTGCATTGAAGGCGGTGATATCGGTGGTATCACAGGTTGCGCTTCAGGGACTTGCGTATTTGAAAATATTACTATTCAAGATTCTGATTTCGGCACGTATAATAACGGTATAGGAGGTATTATCGGTTGGTCGGGAGAAGGAAGTTATACCTTTAAAAATATTACGATAGCAGAAGACGTGGTACTCGGTGGACTTTGGGGCTCGTTTGATAGTTCTATCGGCGGGGTTGTTGGGCAAGGCGAAGTTGGGGCAACGTATAATTTCGAAAACGTAAATATTGCTTGTCGTCTTGATGCGTATAACGATTGTACGGCTTCCTACGATTATTATAATTACCGTATGTGCGGTATGATTATCGGTCGCTTAGAAGCAACCGTTGAAATTGACGGGGCAAATTATCCCGATACGTCTAAATATAATATTACTTGTAATAACGTAGTCGTCACTTACGGCAACTGGGCAAACTATCATTATTGCCGTGCAGAAGGCGAGAGAGCAAAACGCGTTGAAGCTGGCTATCAATATGGCGGTATTGCGGAAGATTACGACCATAGCGTTTGTACAGCGCATCACATGGAGCTTATTGAGTTTGATCAAATTTTCGGCGGTGATCAATATGCCGTAAAAGGGCTTAAAGAATACGAAGGCGTAGAAGTAATTTATAATAATAAATAAATTAAAGAAAAAGAGAGCGTGAATGAGAAAGATTTGCGCTTTCTTTTTTTGAAACGCTTTACAATTTACGTTAAATATTGTATAATAAAGTTATCAAATCATAAAAGGGAGTAATTTATGGACTATCGTAAAAATTATCAAACTTGGTTGACGGACGAAAGACTTTGCGAAGAAGGCAAAAAAGAGCTTGAAGCTATCGCGAACGACGAAAAAGAACAAGAATACCGTTTTGGCGGGGAACTCGAATTCGGCACGGCGGGTATGCGCGGAGTAATCGGGTACGGAATGAATATGATGAATAGATATACCGTTATGCGCGCAACGCAAGGGCTTTCGGAATGGATTAAAACCTTAGGCGGGGTGGCTATGTCGCGCGGGGTGGTAATTTCTTACGATACGAGAAGAAAATCCGAAGAATTTGCAAAAGCGGCGGCAAGCGTGTTGGCTAAAAACGGTATCAAGGCGTATTTGTTCGACGACGTACATCCCGTGCCTATGCTTTCTTACGCCGTGCGGTATTTAAACACGGTTGCAGGCGTTATGATTACGGCAAGCCATAACCCTAAAGAATATAACGGCTATAAAGTCTACGGCGAAGACGGCGCGCAAATGTCGCCTGAAGATACTGAAAAGGTCGTGGCGTATATCAATCAAATCACCGATTATCTTTCGGTAAACGGCGAAGAAAACGATTTAATCGTACCCGTACCCAAAAAGCTCGACGAAGATTATATCGAAGAACTTTCTAAATTAACCCTTTCCCCTGAAGCGGTGAAAAAATGCGGTGCGGACTTAAAGCTCGTCTACACGCCCGTACACGGTAGCGGATACCGTCCCGTTATGGCGATTTTGAAAAAGCTCGGTATTAATGTGACGGTCGTAGAAGAACAAACGGCAAAGGACACGGAGTTTTCAACGGTAAAAGTGCCTAATCCCGAATTTAAAGAAACTCTTTCTATGGGTATTGCGCTTGCGAATAAAATTAACGCGGACGTCGTGTTCGGCACAGACCCTGATTCCGACCGTCTTGGCGTTGCAATAAAAAACGAAGACGGGGAATTCGTTGCGCTTTCGGGAAACCAAGTGGGAATTTTATTGCTCGATTATATTTTAACCCGCCTTGCGGAAGATAATCAAATGCCGAAAAACGCGGCGGTCGTCAAATCTTTTGTGACGACGGGTATGGCGAAAGCTCTTTGCGACGACTACGGCGTAAGTTTATACGAAACCCCCGTCGGGTTTAAGTTTATCGGTGAAAAAATCAAGCAATGGGAAGCGGACGGCAAACATATCTACGTATTCGGTTTTGAAGAATCTTGCGGGTATCTTCGCGGTACGCACGCTCGCGATAAAGACGCCGTCGTAGCTTCTATGCTCTGCGCGGAAATGGTTTGCTACTACGTGTCTATCGGCAAAACCGTTTACGGCAGATTGCAAGAAATTTATCAAAAGTACGGTTTTGTGTTGGATAAAAACGTATCTATTCAATATTCAGGCTTGAACGCAATGAAAGAAATGAACGGCGTTGTGGACGGGTTAAAAACTCTTAAAATCGACGAATTCGGCGGGATTAAGGTGCAAGCGGTTCGCGATTACAGCGCGGCAAAACGGACGGATTATCAAAACGGTAGCGTAGAAATAATGTCTATTCCTAAATGCAATTGCGTATATTACGAATTAGAAGGCGGAGCGTTCGTTTGCGTTCGTCCGTCGGGTACTGAGCCTAAACTCAAAATTTATTATTCACTTCGAGCAAAAGACGAAAAAACGGCAAACGAAAAACTCGTTTCGGTGCAAAAATCAGTTGACGAGCTTTTGGAAAAAGCAAAAGCGTAAAATAAAAAACGCCCTGCGGGGCGTTTTTTTATTTTATACTCGATTTGTATTCGCCGGGTGTCATTCCCGTATATTTTTTAAATACGTAGTTAAAATGCGAAACGGAATCAAAACATAAATCGTTGGCGATATCGGGGAAAGGGCGTTTGCGACGGATAAGCTTTTTCGCTTCGTCGATTTTCAGCTTTAAATAAGTTCGATAAATGCTCGCGCCCGTTTTTTGCTTGAAGAAAGTGCAAAGATAGGTTTTCCCGTAGTGCAATTTTTCGCAAATTTCTTCCAACGTCAACTTTTCGTATAAAGCGGCGGAAAGAATACAAACGATTTCGTCTTGCAAAGCATCTGATGAAGCTATTTTTGAAACGAAAAATTCCTGCGGGGCTTCCCGATTGCTCGCGTGGCGAAGTAAATATATGAGCAAGAGTTCAAGTGAATTTTTAATGACTTGCTCCCCGCCGAGATTTGGATTGTCTTTGAGTATGAGTTTATTCAAATCGGGGTCGAAATCAGGAAGAGCAAAGGTTTCCGAAGCTTCCGACATAATGTTTTGCAATAAATACCGATAATTTTCGGGAACGTGCAATTTCTTGTCTTCGAAAAACGCCATACCTTCCGATCGGCAGTCAAAAGAAACAATAAAAATATTCGCTTCTTCTCCGATACATTCCACGTAGTGCGGTTGGTTAGGCTTAATAAAAAGAATTTCGCCTTGTTTTAAACGGTGTTTTGTGTTTCCGCAATAAACGAATACGTCTTTTTTATCCGCGTAATTAATCTCCCAAAAATCGTGCGTTTCTTCTTTGGAAACGTAGTTGCTTTCCGGTTCTTGATAGTGAATCGTCACAATTTTTTGCACGTTTAAAAAGTTGGAAATTTTGTATTTATAAAATTGTTTTTTACTCAATTTCTTTTCCATACGTTTATTATATCACGAAATTTTATTTTTGTAAAATCTTTCATAGGAAAATTTTGCGAAATATTATGTAAAAATCGTGAAATAATTTGAATTGAAAAAAGGGTGAAAAGTAGTATAATGTAATTGAAAATTACAAGAGGAGAATATTTCAACTATGAGAATGCCTGTTTTGGACAAGAATTTCTATCCTATGATCAAAGCTCTTTCCGATTTCGAAAAGGAAGTGGAAAAGAGCGGAAACCCCGTCAAAGTTGTTTTGGTAGCGGAACGCAGCGGGGGCTATAACTACGTTTATTCTTATAACGCTCTTGCGGACGGGGTAAACGATAAGCTGAATTTCCGTATTGCGGAACGCTTGGCGAAATCCATTTTGTGGGTTGTCGGCGGGTTTAAAATTTCCGTTGCGGGAAGCAAATCTATTTACGAATATTTAAAACAAGCGTATACCTTAGAAGGTCTTCGCGCGTTTGACGTTGACTTTATGAGCGGGGTCTATGAAAGACCTTTCGAAGTGGAATGGCTTGAAAATGACCAAATCCCTGCGCAAAAGAACGCTTCTATTCGTGTAGGCGGGTATTTGAACGGTTGCCGTATCGGTTTCGACGCGGGCGGTTCGGATAGAAAGGTAAGCGCGGTTATCGAAGGTGAACCTGTATATAGCGAAGAAGTCGTTTGGAATCCCAAAGTGACGGAAGACCCGCACTATCACTATGAAGAAATTAAAACGGCTATGAAAACGGCGGCTTCGAAAATGCCGAGAGTAGATGCAATCGGCGTTTCGTCGGCGGGCGTGTACGTAGATAATAAAATTATGGTTGCTTCTTTGTTTATCAAGGTTGATAAGACTAAATACGGCGACTACGTGAAGAATATGTATATCAATATCGCAAAGGATTTGAGCGAAGAACTCGGCTATGAAATTCCTTTGGAAGTTGCAAACGACGGCGACGTGACTGCTCTTGCCGGCGCGATTGATTTGAACGATAATTCCGTGCTCGGTATCGCTATGGGTACGAGCGAAGCGGTTGGGTATATCAACGCCGACGGTGGGATTAACGGTTGGCTTTCCGAGCTTGCGTTTGCGCCCGTCGATTTCAACGAAGGGGCTATGCAAGACGAATGGAGCGGAGATTTCGGCGTAGGCTGTAAGTATTTCTCGCAAGATGCGGTGATTAAGCTTGCAGAAGCGGGCGGACATATTTTTGCTGACGGTTTAACCCCTGCGCAAAAGCTTAAAGAAGTGCAAAAGATGATGGACGAAGGCAACTCGCTTGCGGTGCAAATTTACGAAGATATCGGCGTATACCTCGCGCATACCATTCCGTTCTATGCGAAGTTCTACGATATTAAGCACATGCTTTTGTTAGGGCGCGTAATGGGCGGTAAAGGCGGAGATATTATTCTCTCAACCTGCAAAGAAGTGCTTGCGCAAGAATATCCCGAATTCAGTTCGCTCGATATCGGACTTCCCGACGAGAAGAACAGAAGAGTAGGGCAAAGTATTGCGGCGGCTTCTCTTCCCGCAACCAAAGCGTAAGGCGAAGGAGAAAACGTAAGATGAAATGTTTTAAAAACGCAACCGTTTACGTAGACGGCGAAGGTCTTAAAAAGACGACCGTTTGCTTTGACGAAAAAATACAAAAAATTTCCCGTTGCGCTTTTTCTGGGTCAGAAGAAATTTCTTTGCCCGACGGCGCAATCGTTTTGCCTGGTTTTATCGACCAACATATTCACGGTGCGGGCGGGTCGGATGCAATGGACGGCACGGTGGAAGATTTAAAAATTATCGCAGACACCGTTGCTTCGGAAGGTACGACGTCTTTCCTTGCCACGACGATGACCCAAAGCAAAGAGAATATTTTAAAGGCTATGAATTCGGTGAAAGAGTACCGTGCGTCTAATTTTGAAACGGGCGCAAGAGTGCTTGGAGTTCATTTAGAAGGTCCGTTTATCGCGCCGGCGTTCAAAGGCGCGCAACCTTTAGAATACGTTGCAACCCCTTGCGCGGAAACCTTTGACGAATATAACCAAGCAAGCGGAAACGCTATAAAACTCGTTTCGCTTGCTCCCGAAACGAAAAATGCGGATAAACTTATTCGTCATCTTTCCGAAAAGAAAATCGTTCCTTCTATCGGACATACGGGCGCAAAATGTTCAGAGATTAAAACCGCTATCGAAAACGGCGCGAAAAATATTACGCATACTTATAACGCGCAAACGGCTTTGCATCATAGGGAAATCGGCACGGTTGGGAGCGCAATGTTATTCGACGAACTCAACTGTGAGCTGATTGCCGACACTATTCACGTTTCTGTTCCGGCAATGCAACTGCTCGTGAAAAACAAACCCGACGATAAATTGACTTTAATCACCGACGCTATGCGAGCGAAAGGAATTCCCGACGGCGTTTCCGAGCTTGGCGGACAAACTGTTTACGTAAAGAACGGGGAAGCCCGCCTTGCGGACGGCACGCTTGCTGGGAGCGTTTTGAGAATGAATAGGGCCGTGCAAAATATGGTGGAAAAAGTTGGTGTTCCGTTTGAAAAAGCCGTTGACTTCGCAACGATCAATCCCGCGAAAAATCTTGGCGTCGACGGAGAAATGGGTTCGATTAAGGTCGGAAAAAATGCAGATTTCACGGTAATCAATGCGGCTTACGACGTTCTTTTAACCGTTCGCGACGGTAAAATCGTTTATAAAGCATAATTACTTTACCTATACTTATTTCCTCTTATAAAAGGGCTTAGACAGTTTTGTTTAAGTCCTTTTTTTCTGTGAAAATACATAGTTTGTATAAAAAAATCATATTTATAATTTGACGAAACGGAAGTTTTTAAAAAAGTTTAATAAAAGTTGTCGTTTCGCTTTCAAAAATTAAAAAAATATGCTACAATAAGGGGGAATATAAATTGGACGATTGTACTTTGTTTTTAAAAAAACAGTTTTCCACGATTGCACACGAAGATAATTTCGATTTAGCGCGCCGTTCCACGATCGGCGCTGGCGGAACAGCAAAACTCGCCTTTTTTCCAACGACGGCGGAAGAGTGTATTCGCTTGATTGACGGGCTGGAAAATTGTAAAATAAAGTATACGGTGCTTGGAAATCTATCCAACGTGTTGCCGAGTGACGGCGAGTCCAAAACCGTTTATATTTTAACGCAAAATCTTAAAGGAATAAAAGTCGGAAAAAGCTTTTTTGCCTATGCAGGTACGAGTTCAGCCACCTTTTTGCGCTCTTGCGAAGCGCACGGAAAAAGCGGCGCGGAGTTCTTAAGCGGAATACCCTGTACGGTTGGCGGTGCGGCGTTTATGAACGCAGGCGTTAGCGGAAGGTATCTTTCAGAAATCGTTGAAAGCGTTTTGTATTATTCTGACGGCGAACTCCATTCCCTGTCGGTATCCGAGTGTGAATACGCTTATAAAAAAAGTAGGTTCATGAAGGAAAACGGGGTGATTTTAGGGGTGAATTTCCGCTTAAACGACGCTGATTTGCAAACGATACGGAAAGAACGATCTTTCTTTATGGCAAAGCGTAAGCATTTGCCTAAAGGGAAAAGTATGGGCTGTATTTTTAAAAATCCTGAAAATTTAACTGCGGGAAAGCTCGTGGAAAACGCAGGGTTAAAAGGTCTTAGATACGGCGGGGCAGTCGTTTCACAAGAGCATGCAAATTTTATCATTAACGATAGAAAGGCTACGGCGCGCGAAATTAAAAATTTAATCGCGCTTATGAAAAACGCGGTGTATACACAATATAAAATCAGTTTAGAAGAAGAAATACGCTATTTGAACTGATAGGAGAAACTATGATTTTAACGGCAGATTATCATATACACACCCCGTATTCTCACGGTAAACAAACGGTTGCCGAGAACACGGCGCGTGCAAAAGAACTTGGGTTAAAGGAAATCGCTATCAGCGATCACGGCTTTTCGCATATCGCGTTTGGGCTTAGAAGAAGAAAGCTCGAAGATTTTATTGCCGATTGCAAAGCCGCAACTGAAAAATACGGAATAAAAGTACTCGTCGGTACAGAAGCAAACTTGCGGGGTATCGAAGGAAAATCCGATTTAACAGAAAAGGACTTTGAGAAGTTCGATACCTATTTTTGCGGTACGCACGTAATGGTTTGGTATGACGGCTTTTCGAATTTTTGGAAGTACGGCGCAGGGAATTTTTGTTCGAGAAAATTCAAAAAACAACCTTCTCAAAAGAGAATTGAGATAAATACGCGCGCCTATATCAACGCGATTAAAAATAATCCCATAGATGCGATTACTCATTTGAATTATCTTTGTCCGTCAAATGCTTTAGAAGTGGCGAAGTGCGCCGCCGATTACGGCACGTATATTGAATTAAATTCTAAAAAGGAGCATTTGACCGACGAAGAATTAAACGAAATCATTCAAAAGACCGACGTGAGATTTATCGTCGATTCGGACGCTCATTCGGTGGATAGAGTAGGGGATACTAAGCGTGTGGAAGAACAGCTTGCAAGGCTGAGTTTTCCGTTTGATAGGATTGACAATATCAACGGGCGATTGCCCGCGTTCCGCTTTGCGGAATTTAAAAAGAAACTCTAAGGACTACTATGAACTTTACGGCGGAAATCAAAAAAGAACTGCTTTCAAAAAAGCGGGAAAAGTTAAAAGGCAACGCGGCGAAAGCCGCTCTTTCCGCGTTCGTTCGCACGAGTGGCGTCGTTGGATTTTCGGAAGGACAACCCGCCTTTTATCTCGTCAGCGAAACGGAAAAGGTTGCAGAATTTTTTAACGGCTTGTTTTTTGAGTGTTTCGGCGTAGAGCTTTCTTTGACGACCGCCCGTATGGATAAAATGAGCGGACGGGACAAGCTCGTTTTCGAGTGTCCGAAAGAAAAAGCGCAAACGGTGCTTTGCGAGCTTGGAATTTTGCGCGCCGAGAGTAAAACGCTTATCGACGGTTTACCCGAAGACTTGCTCAACGGAATTGACGAAAGATTTGCTTATATTCAAGGCTGTTTCTTAGGAGGCGGGAGCTGTACCGTGCCTGCCGAAAACGGAAAAACGGGATATCATTTGGAATTTGTGTTTTCCGAAAGAAAAATAGCCGAGCAGTTTTGCGAGCTTTTAGAAACGACGGAAGTACTCGCCAAAGTGGTAGAGCGCAAAGAAACTTTCGTGGCGTACGTGAAAAGTAAGGAAATGATTTCCGATTTTCTTGCCGTCATGCAAGCGACGGGCGCGCTAAAGAAATTCGTTTCGCTCGTTGAAAAACGCGACGAATCCAACCAAAAAAACCGCGCGGCAAACTGTATGTCGGGAAACGCGGATAAATCTGCCGTTGCGGCGGTGAAACAGGTGGTCGCTATTCGTAAAATAGCGCAGGAGAAAGCCTTTGACGAACTTTCCGACGAGTTGAAAGATTTGGCAATTTTACGGCTGAAAGAGCCGTCGAAGTCCTTGCAAGAGCTTGCGGATATTTTAAAGGTAAGCAAAAGCTGTTTAAATCACCGTATGCGTCGTTTGATACAAATTGCGGAAAGTAGCTCTCAAGAAGAAAAAACTACAAATAATTAACGGAATACGGAAGAATTATGACGGATTTTATTCATTTACACGTTCACACGGAATATAGCTTGCTCGACGGTGCGGCGCGCGTTGACGATATCGTTGACCATTTGCAAAAGACGGGCGTAGACGCTTGCGCGATTACCGATCACGGGAATATGTACGCTTGCTTGAAATTCGCAGAAGAATGTGTACGCAAAGGAATTAAATATATTATCGGCTGTGAATTATACGCAACCGACGACCATTTAGCGCACAAGCCCGGTACGAAAACCGAGCATATCGTTTTGCTTGCCAAAAACAAAACGGGTTATAAAAATATCGTCAAACTTGATTCTCTTTCGTATATCGACGGATTTTACGGTAAACCCCGTATTAGCTACGATTTAATCAAAAAGCACCACGAAGGGGTAATTTGTCTTTCGGCGTGTTTAGCGGGGCGAGTGCCCAGATTGTTAATGGAAGGAGATTACGAAGCCGCCAAAAAATTCGCCAAAGAAATGAAAGACGTATTTGGCGAAGATTTTTATATCGAGCTTCAAGATCACGGCATAGCCGAACAAAAGCAAATTCTCCCGCAACTCATACAAATCGCAAAAGAACTCGATATCGGGGTGGTTGCCACCAACGACGTGCATTATATCCATAAAGAAGACTGGGAAGCGCACGACGTACTTTTGTGTATTCAAACGAAAAAAACGCTTGCCGACCCTAAGCGTATGAAATTCGATACCAACGAGTTTTATATGAAATCGGGCGACGAGATGATGGAGCTTTTCAGCTATATTCCCGAAGCTATCACCAACACTCGCGTGATTGCGGATAAAATCGAAGAACCCGTATTCGACTTAACGCCAAAAGGCGACCCTATTCGAGATACGTCGCTTATTCCTTTATATAAGCCCGACGACGGGTCTTCTTCGCCCGATTATTTGACAAGACTTACTTGGGAAGGTATTCCTAAGCGCTATAAAGAAGTGACGGACGAGATTAAAAAGCGGGTAGAATACGAGCTTGGCATTATTATCAAAATGGGCTTTGCCGACTACTTTTTAATCGTTTGGGACTATATTAACTGGTCGAGAGTGCACGGTATCCCCGTAGGACCCGGTCGTGGGTCGGGGGTAGGCAGTATCGTTGCGTATTCGATCGGTATTACCGACGTAGACCCCTTGCGCTACGATCTGATTTTTGAAAGATTTTTAAATCCTGACCGCGTTTCTATGCCCGACTTCGACGTGGACTTTTGTACGCGCAGAAGATACGAAACGATTGAATACGTTCGTGAAAAATACCACCCTGAAAACGTAGCGCAAATCGTCACGTTCGGTACGCTTGCTTCGCGCGCCGTCATTAAAGACGTAGGACGGGTTATGGGCGTGCCGTATTCAGAAACGGATAAAGTGGCAAAGCTGATGGATGGAAAGTCTACGATAGGCGAACTTTTGGGCAGAAAGATTCCTAAGCTTGAAAAACAGCTTGCCGAAGAAGAAAACGAAGAAAAGAAAATTGAAATCAAGAAAAAACTCGACGAGCAAAAAAAGAAAAAGAACTCGGAATTTATCGAAGTTTACGAAACCAACGAAGAACTCCGTCGGGTAATCGATATGGGCTTAAAACTCGAAGGTATGCCGAAAAACACATCTGAACACGCGGCTGGCGTGGTCATTTGCAACAAGGTATTATCCGATAACGTACCCCTTGCAAGAAACGGTGAAGATATCGTCACTCAGTTTAATATGAAAGAAGTGGAAGCGGTAGGAATGTTGAAAATGGACTTCCTTGCTTTAACCACTCTTACCGATATTGAAAATACGCTTGAATATATCCGTATCGGCAAGGGAATTGAAATTGATTTCAACGAAATCGGCGTGGACGTTCCCGAAGCGTACGAGCTAATCTCGTCGGGGGATACCGACGCGGTGTTTCAGCTCGAACAAGGCGGTATGAAAAAGTTTATGAAAGAATTGCAACCAAGCTGTTTGGAAGACTTGATTGCAGGAATTTCCCTTTACCGTCCCGGTCCTATGGACTTTATTCCTAAATATATCGAGAATAAACACCACCCTGAAAAAATCGTCTACGACACCCCTTATTTAGAGCCGATACTCAAAAATTCCTACGGGGTTATTATCTATCAAGAACAGGTAATGCAAATTTTCCAACAGCTCGCGGGCTATTCGCTTGGACAAGCCGACCTTGTGCGCCGTGCAATGGCGAAAAAGAAGAAAAAAGAGCTGATGGAGCAAAAGGATAAATTTATCTACGGCGACCCCGAAAGCGGTATCACGGGTTGCGCTTCGCTGGGAATTCCCGCAGAAGTTGCGGCGAAAATTTTCGCGGATATGGAAAGCTTTGCGTCTTATGCGTTTAATAAATCCCACGCGGCGGCGTACGCAGTCGTGGCGTACCGTACGGCGTATTTAAAGCATTTCTATCGCAAGGAATTTTTCGCGGGTATTTTAAACGACCGTATTGATAAAATCGAAGAAATTTCCAAGTATATTATGTATATGAAGGAAAAGAATATCGACGTTTTGCCCCCCGATATCAATAAGTCCAAAGAGATTTTCTGGGTAGAAGGCAACGGGCTT
>CAJGCN010000036.1 GCA_904501815.1 uncultured Clostridia bacterium | reverse complement strand
GGCAGTAGAGTCTGCGAAGAACGCGTTAGGTCTTGCGTTCCCGATTCGGTGTAATTCCGAAACCGACGGTATAGTCCGGATAGGAAAAGACGAGTTTTCACAAGAGCGCACGCTTTCTTGGGAACGGTTTTTGCGTAAGTTCGCCCCTACTGTCGTAGGGGCGTTTTGCTCTTTCATAATGGAAAGAAAGAAAAAATTACACGAAAGGAGTGTTTGGAAATGGAAGTAAAAGAGAAAAACACGGGGGCAGGTACTCGTTCAACGGGAAAAGCTATGATAAAACAACGGTTTTCGGCGAAGAGAATTGCCGTGATGGCGTTGTTCGTTGCGATTTCCTATCTCGTTAGTTTTTTGGAAATTCCCTTGTTCCCTGCCGCGAACTTTTTAGAGCTGGATTTTGGGAACGTGTTTATTCTTTTGATTGGATTTTTGTTAGGACCTGTCGAAGGGGTAATCGTATGCGTTTTAAAAGAAGGACTTCGGGCAATTTCCGGGTCGGGCTCGGGCGGTGTTGGCGAACTTGCGAATATACTCGTGACGAGCGCGTATATTTTGTTTCCTACCGTTTTATACCGTTATAAAAAAGGGATTAAGGCGGTTGCGCTGTCGCTGGGGGTTGCGTGCGTGATTGGTACGCTCGTGGCGTTGCCCGTGAATCGTTTTATCAATTTCCCCTTATATATGGGGGCGGGGGCGAGTCAAGCGTTTGCTTCGCTTTGGGGGTATATTTTGGCGTTTAATCTTATTAAAACCCTTTTAGTATCCGTTTTGGCGGTGATTTTGTATAAACGGCTTTCTTATCTGTTCAAAAAAATGAAAATTTAAGCGCAAACGATTGCAAAAATTTCGCTAAGGTATTATAATAGAGTTATGAAAACATTTATTTCAAATTCCCGTGAAGAAACGGAAGCGTTTGCGGAACAGTATGCCAAAACTCTTACGGCGGGCGACGTCGTGCTTTTAGACGGCGATATGGGCGCGGGTAAAACCGTGTTTGCCAAAGGCGTGGCGAAAGGGCTTGGAATTGACGAAGAAGTGACCAGCCCGAACTACGCTTATATGAACGATTACGACGGTAGGTTATTTCACTACGATTGTTATCGGATAGAAAGCGTTGGACAGGCGGAATCGCTCGGACTTGCCGATTATTTTGATATGGGCGGAGTATGCTTGGTTGAGTGGGCGCAGAATATTGCTCCGTTGTTGCCTAAGACGGTGAAGCGGGTGCAAATTGTAAAAATAGACGAAAATCAAAGAGAGATACGGTATTGAAAAATTTTTTGGCGATTGATACGAGTGCGAATTATCTTACGGTAGTAGCAAGCAAAGACGGGGAAGAATTTTCCGTCTTTTTGCCCGATTGCGCAATGAAACATTCCCCGTCGTTTATGAACGCGGTGGACGAAGTTTTGAAAAAAGCTTCTATGACTTTGCAGAACTGTGAATTTTTCTCCGCCGTCGTGGGCGCGGGGTCGTTTACGGGAATTCGTATCGGGATTTCGGCGGTGAAGGGATTTGCGTTAGCTTGCGGGAAACCTACTTTGCCCGTCACTTCTTTCGACGTCGTGGCATATAATGCGGTAGGCGAGAAAAAATTATGCTTGATTGATGCGTTGCACGGGTTTTATTACGCTTGCGGATACGAAAACGGACGGGTGAGCATTCCCCCTGCGTATTTAAGCGAAGACGAAGTGTTGGCTTTGGCACAAGACGGCTACGCGCTCTGCGCGGCAACTGATTTACCCGTTCAAGCTCGCCAAACGGTGCAAAAAGTTGACCCCGTGCAGGGGCTTTTGGGCGCGGTTAAGGCAAAATCGGAAGCGGGGCTGTTCGGGGAATTAGAAGCGTTATACGTGCGGAAAAGTTCAGCGGAAATTAACCGCGAGAAAGGTGAATAATGTTCGCGCGCGACTGGAGGGAAGAAGATATCCCTACGATTGCGGAGCTGGAAAAGGTCTGCTTTACCGACGCTTGGAGTGAGCAAACCTTTCTTTCTGCGTTCCATTCCCCGTATTTCGTGGGCGTGGTCTTAGAAGAAAAGGGCGAAATCGTAGCGTATGCGTGCGCTTCTGCGGTGTTTGAAGATTCGGAAATCGGTGTGGTGGCGGTTGCAAAAGAATGGCGACGTCAAGGTTTAGGCAAACGCCTGATT
The DNA here is from genome assembly GCA_904501815.1 of uncultured Clostridia bacterium. Taxonomy (GTDB): domain Bacteria; phylum Bacillota; class Clostridia; order Christensenellales; family Borkfalkiaceae; genus Scatosoma. Next base: position 9,795 of record CAJGCN010000036.1, on the reverse strand, counting down.
GCCGAGCTTTGCTCCCGTTCCAAAATGCGTGGCGCAGAGAATATGTTTTTAGAAGTACGCGTTTCTAACGCAAATGCGTTAGCTTTATACCGCAACGTCGGTTTTGAAAAGTTCGGCGTAAGAAAACGCTACTATCCCGACGGCGAAGACGCGTTCGTGATGCGCAAAAGCTTAGTGGATACGAACAGATGATAGGAAGTCCAGAAACTCAGTTTTTAGTGGGGGTACGGGGCAAAACCCCTTGACCTTTGAAAAAAGGAATTTTGTAGTTCTAAATAAAATAGGGGGAGAGAAAGTACGGTTAAGTTAGAGAGCGTTTCTTACGTACGAAAGGGAAAAGGAAAGGATCTCGTGTTGTTGCACGGGTATCTCGCTTGTAAGGAAACTTTTATCGAACAAATCGAGTATTTCTCTCAGTTTTATCGGGTGACCGCAATTGATTTTTTAGGGTTTGGGAAAAGTGAAAAGCTCGTAGAGCCCTTTTCCGTTGAAGATTACGCGGTTTGGACGAAAGAAGTTTTTGCCTTGCTCGGTGTGGAAAAACCGAAAGTCATTGCTCATTCTTTCGGGTGCAGGGTTGCTGTGAAAATGGCAAAAACAGACGGGCAGGTATTTGACGAAATCGTTTTAACAGGGCCTGCGGGCGTGATTTTAAAGCGTGGATTTGCTTATAAATGTAAAGTAAAGGCGTATCGGCTTGTGAGAAAAATCGCGCCGAAGTTTGCCGAGCGCAGGTTCGGGAGCGCGGAGTACCGTACTCTTTCCCCGATAATGAAAGAAAGTTATAAAAAAATCGTGAACGAAGATTTGCGCGGGGATGCGCGGGAAGTAAAAAATCGCGTTTTGATCGTGGAAGGGCGGGAAGATCGCACGACGACTTTAGCCGAAGCGAAAGAATATCTTCGGTGTTTTCCCAACGCGGAGCTGAAAATGATAGACGGCGGACATTTTGCTTTCTTAGAAAATCCGCTTGCGTTTAATTTGTTGGTAGAGGAGTTTTTTTCGTATGATTGAGATTTGGATAAAAATCTTAGCAAGCGTAGTTTGCGCGGCGTTTCTCTTTTTTGGAACGGCGCGGCTTTTGGGGATTGCGCAACAAAGCGGTTATCAATCGGGCGGGGTTTGGCGTTGGCTCAGGCGATCGGAAAATTTATTTTTTAACCGTTTAAGCCTTTGGGGGTTAATGGGATTTTTGACAACGGCTATCGTCGCGCTTTCTTTTTCGCTTTGGAGCACGCTTGCCGCGCGAATTGCGACGGTACTTCCTTTCTTTTTGTTTTGCGTACTCTTTTTGATTGCCGAAAAAAAATACGCCCTGAAAGTCCCCGTTAAATTTACGGCGAGGGTGAAAAAAATTGCGGTCGTATACGCGCTCGCGCTTGCGTGTTTGAGTTATTTATGTATTGCGTTATTAGATTTTTTGAGCGCGGTGATTGAAAGCGAGCTGTATCAAGCGTTCGCGTTCGTGCCGTTTGCGTTCGTCCCCCTGCTTACGCCGTTCGGGTTTATTTTTGCGAATTGGCTCGTGGGAATATTTGCAAACGCAAGCAATAAAAAATTCGTGGCGTGCGCGGGGAAAGTTTTGGACGAAACGCAAATGCTCCGCGTGGCGGTCGTGGGAAGCTACGGAAAAACTTCCGTGAAAAATATGCTCGCTACGTTGCTTGCAAAAAAGTATGCGGTCGTGGCTACGCCTGAATCGTATAATACGCCGATGGGGATAGCGAAAACGGTGTTTTCGCCTGAATTTCAAGGGAAACAGGTGTTGATTGCGGAAATGGGCGCGCGAAAGGCAGGGGATATAGCGGAACTTTGCGCACTCGTAAAGCCTGACTGCGCCGTGTTTACGGGCGTATGCGCGCAACATATTCAGTCGTTCGGCTCGGAAGAGAACGTGTTTAAAGCTAAATGTGAAATCCTTTCGGGGGTGAAAGACGGCGGGAAAATCGTTTGCGGTAAGGAAGTTTTAGAGCGTATTCAAAAGACGGGGGAAACTCGGGAAATTTTGAGCGGTGCGGAAATTAAGAATTTGCAACCGAAAGCAAAAGAAACGGAGTTTACGCTCGTGCTTGGCGGAAAGGAAATTTTCGTGCGTACCAAGCTTTTGGGCGTACATAACGCGGAAAATATATCGTTAGCGGCACGGCTTGCCTATGAGTTAGGTGTGTCGGCGGAAGAAATTGCGGACGGGATTAAAGAGCTTATGCCCGTGCCCCACCGCTTACAGCTTTTGGAAAACGGCGGGCGGTATATTTTAGACGACGCGTATAACGCAAACGAAAAGGGCGCGAAAGAAGCGATTGCCGCCCTCAGCCGTTTTGACGGAAAAAAATGGTTGATTACGCCGGGTATCGTGGAATGTGGCGTTTTGGAAGAAGCCGTGAACGAACGGCTGGGCGAAGAGATTGCAAAAGCGGAAGTAGACCGCGTTATTCTCGTTGGCGAAACGCTCGTCGGGGCGGTAAAGAACGGGTATCTAAAAGCCGGTGGCGACGCGGAAAAATTAACCGTTGTGAAAACGCTCGCGCTTGCGCAAGAAGAACTCACGGGCTTGAACGCAGGCGATTGCGTATTATTTTTGAACGATTTGCCCGACGCGTATTAACCCTTGTTAGAAACGGAAAGCTTTGCTTTCCTATTCCAAAAGAAAAATTAACGAAACACCAAAGCTGAAAAATTTGCGGCGGAGGTGTTTTTTGTTTTATGCGTAGAGTGGCGGTCGTGTTTGGGGGGAAGTCTTGCGAAAACGAGATTTCCGTGCTGACGGGTACGTTCGTGGTAAACGTGCTCGACGGGGCGAAGTATCAAGTAATTCCCGTATATTTACATACGGACGGGGCGTTTTATACGGCGAAGAGTATGTTTTCGTTGGATACTTTTCGAAAAGGGAATTGCGAGAGCTTTGAACGGGTGATTTTTGAAGGCGGAAAGGCGTATATTTTTCGCGGTGGGGGGAAAAAGCTCAAAGAGTTAGGAAAAATAGACGTGGCGTTGAATTGCTGTCACGGTGGGTTGGGGGAAGGCGGCGGGGTTGCCGCGCTGATGCAAATGAACGGAATTCCGCTTGCTTCGCCTGAGCTTACCGCGTCGGGAGTGTTTATGGATAAGGGCTTGACGAAGATTGCGGCAAAGGCGTTGAGCGTGCCGACCGTTGAATTCGTGCGATTTGAAGAAGCGGAGTACCGTCGGCGTGGGGCGTTTTTACTCAAAAATATCCAAACTCGGCTTGGGTATCCCGTGATTGTCAAGCCTGCGAGATTAGGCTCGTCGATTGGTCTTACCGTTGCGGAAAACGAAGAAGAAATTAAAGAATCGCTCGAAGTGGCGTTTGAGCTTGACGAGCGGGTAGTTGTGGAGAAATTCTTAAAAGGTAAAAAAGATATCAACTGCGCGGCGTATTCACTCGGCGGGGAGATTTTTGTTTCCGAGCCTGAAGAAGCGGCGAGCGGAGAAGGCATTTACAGCTTTGCGGATAAATATTTAAAAGACGGCGAGCTTGCGGGAAAAACTGCGAGTAAAATGCAAAATACGCGGGGCAGGGTTGAAGTGAAAGGAGAATTGCGTGAGCGTATCCGTATGTACACGAAAACGCTATACAAGCGAATGAGTATGTACGGGGTGGTGCGAATGGACTATCTTTTAAGCGGAGATAAGGTGTATTTAGGGGAAGTCAACACCGTGCCCGGTTCACTTGCGTATTACTTATTTTGCGACCGAATATCCGAAGCAAGGACTTTTTTCGGTTCGTTATTAGAAGATGCGATAGCTCGCTTAAAAACGAGCGAGAAACGCATAATTCACACGGGGATTTTAGAAAAATGATTGCGAACGGGCAAGGCATCACGCCTTGCCTTTTAGATTGCCACGCTACGCTCGCAATGACGGGTGGGTGAGATTGCCACGCTACGCTCGCAATGACGGGTGGGTGAGATTGCCACGAAACGCTCCCCGTCGCACGGGGTCGCAATGATATAAGGTAGGAAGTCCAGAAACTCAGTTTCTGGTGGGGAGTGGGGCAACGCCCCACATAAACGGACTTTTAATAGGAAAGCTTTGCTTTCCGTTCTCGTGGCAAAGCCACGCAATCGCCTTAGAGGCGAAACTCCTCATCCGTCGTTCGGCTCGCTACGCTTCGCGCTCACGACACCTTCTCCCACAGGAGAAGGTTTTGCTTATGGCCCTTTGACCCGTGTTGGGGGCTTGTTAGAGAAGAAAAACAAGGCGTAAAGCCTTGATTTTTTTTGGGAGTTGTGATATAATAACTGCGTGAGGTGAAAAAAGTTATGAAATATATTGAACTGACCGTGCATACGACGACCGAAGCGAGTGAAATCGTTGCCGATATTATGTGGAATTATACCGATTTCGGCGTCACGATTTGCGATATTAACGATATTATTGCGTTGCAAAAAAGTAAGGAAACGGCGTATTGGGATTATATGGACGACGATTTGACCCAAAACGCTTCGTCCGACGCGCTCGTGAAATGCTATTTGCAAGAAACGGAAGCGACGGCTATCGTAAGCCGTATTTTGGAAGATATCGCCGTAGCCAAAGAAAACGCGGGCGGGGCGATTGCGTTCGGTACGCTTGAAGACACCAAACGGCAGGTGGACGGGGACGATTGGATTGACGTTTGGAAAAAGCATTTTAGACCTATTCATTTAGGAAAAATCGTTGTCGTTCCAGAATGGATTGACTATGAAAAACAGCCTGACGAACAGGTGGTTTTGCTCGATTCGAATATGGCGTTCGGGACGGGAGAACACGAAACGACTTCTTCGTGCGTGGAACTGATGCAAGAGTATTTGACGGAAAATTCCGTTTGTATCGACGTTGGGTGCGGGAGCGGAATTTTAGGAATTTCCGCGTTAAAACTCGGCGCAACGAAGGCGTATTTGACGGATATTGACGAAGTGGCGGTGGCGAGCGCAACGCATAACGCCAAGCTCAACGGCGTGGACGAGCGGGCGGTGGTGGCGCACTCTAACCTTTTAGACGATACGAATATCCAAGCGGATATTATGCTTGCGAACATTATGGGGGAAATTCTCGTGATGCTTGCGCCGTCTATTCCGAAAAATTTGAAAAAGGACGGCGTGCTGATTTTGAGCGGGATTATTGAAAGCCGTTTGGAAATGGTGAAAACGGCGTATTTTGCCGTCGGTATGCAAGTCGTGCAAGAGCGAAAGAAAGGGGAATGGTTTGCGCTCGTATTAAAGCGTAAGGACTAAAAGGAGAGTAGCATGTCCGCATTGAAAAGGTTTTTTGTGGAAAAAGTAGGGAAAACGACTACGCTTTCGGGCGAAGAGTTTGAGCATGCGAAAAACGTGCTTAGGCTCGGCGTGGGGGCGGAAGTTATTTTGCTCGATAATTCGGGAAAAGAGTATACCGCCGTCGTTTCTGCCGTTGGGAAAAAGGAAATGCTGTTAAATCTCGTGCGTGAAGATGCCTGCGAACGAGAGCCGAAAACACCGATTGCGCTTGCGTTCGGGTATTTAAAAAATGCGGATAAAAACGAGTTTATCGTGCAAAAAGCGGTGGAGCTCGGCGTGAGCAAGCTCGTTTGTTTTTCGTCGGAATATTCTTCGGCGTATATGAACGGGAATAAACTCGAACGGCTCAATAAGGTTTCAAAAGAAGCGGCAAAGCAATGCTTGCGCGCGGTTGCCCCCGAAGTGGAATACGCTGAAAACTTACCAAAAGCGTTGGAGAGTTTGAGCGGTTTTAAAAATAAGCTGTTTGCCTGTGAGTTCGCGGAAAAGAGCGGGGCGGAGATTTCTTCGATTTCGGGGAGTACGGCAATCGTAATCGGTAGCGAAGGCGGATTTTCAAGAGCAGAGGAAGAGCTTGCGCATACGAAGGGGTTTGCTTCCGTGTCGCTGGGGAAACGCATTTTGCGCGCGGAAACGGCGGCGGTCGCTTTGACGGCGGTGGTGGCGTTTGCTTTGGGCGAATTGGGAGAGAAATGATGAAAGCGGTGGTGTTTACGCTCGGTTGCAAGGTCAACGACGTGGAAAGCGGTGGAATTTTGCGGGGATTAAAGGAGCTTGGCTATGAAGTATCCCGCGAAATGGAGAAAGCTGATTTATATATCGTGAACACTTGCGCGGTGACGGCGGAAGCCGAACGCAAGAGTAGGCAAACGGTCGGAAAGGCGTTGAAACAAAATCCGACCGCAAAGGTAATCGTATGCGGTTGCGCATCTGAAAAATCCCCTAAAGATTTTTTTGATAAGGACGAGCGGGTGTTTACCGTGTTCGGCGCGCAGAATAAAAAAACGGTGTTAGACGCCGTTGCGCAAGGGTTGGAAAATTTGCCGAACGGCGTGTTTTCTTCTTCTGACGAGCGAGAATATGCCGAAATGCCTGTGCCGGAGTGCTTGAAAACGCGTAATTTCGTGAAAATTCAAGACGGTTGCAATCGATTTTGCTCTTATTGCGTGATACCCTATTTGCGGGGTCGTTCGCGCTCGCGGAGTGTTCAAAGCGCGGCGAAAGAAATTTTGCAAAGTAAGGCGCAAGAAACGGTTATCACGGGGATTGATATTTCTGACTTTAAAGACGGCGAGTTAGATTTGAGTGATTTACTTTTATCGGTCAAGGATGCGGAAACGCGTTTGAGATTAGGTTCGATAGAAGTTAGCGCAATTACCGAAAAATTCTTAAACGCTTGCAAGCAAGTGAAAAATTTTGCCCCGCAGTTTCATTTGTCTTTACAAAGCGGGTCAAACCAAGTGCTTCGGGCTATGAACAGGAAATATACGAGAGAAGAGTATTTGGAAAAGTGCCGAATGATTTATAACGCCTTTCCGTTTGCTTCGATTACGACGGATTTGATCGTTGGGTTTCCCACCGAAACGGAAGAAGATTTTTTGCAGTCTATGCGTATCGTGGAAGAAGCGGGGTTTGCGCAAATACACGCTTTTCCCTATTCTCCGAGAGAAGGAACGAATTCTTATAAAAAATATAAAGAATTGCCTTTTTCCGTGAAAAAAGAGCGGGTAGACAGGTTGCTTTTGAAAGGCGCGGAAGAAAAGGAAAAGTATTTGCGTAAGTTTTTGGGGCAAACGTTGGAGCTCGTCGTGGAAAATTGTTTCGACGGGATAAGCGAAGGATATTCCGAAAATTATATTCGGGTGTACGTACGGGGGGAGTTGGAGAAAAGACGCACCCGTGTACGCGTTGAAAGCTTGTTTAAAGACGGCGTTCTTGCCGTTTTGGATAAATAAAAGGAGAGAAAAAGAATGGAAAACTGTATTTTTTGTAAAATCGTGGCGGGGGAAATTTCGTCGCCCAGAGCGTATGAAGACGAGAAAATGATTATCATTAACGATATTCAGCCGAAGGCAAAGAAACATTATCTTTGTATTCCTAAAACGCATTTTGCAAGACTAAACGAAATGGACGGAGAAAAGGCGGAAACGCTCAAATACTGTTTTGAAAAGATTGCCGAGCTTGAAGAAACGCTCGGGCTTTCGGGCGGGTATCGCGTGATGATTAATCAAGGCGAGAACGGCGGGCAGACGGTGGAGCATTTGCATATTCATTTGCTTGGCGGAGAAAAATTACAAGATTTTTAAAAACCTACGTTTAGAGAATAGAAAATCGGGCTATAATCCCTTTCGCGAACTTCGCGGGAGGGATTTTTTTATGCGGTATAAACTCGTTCGCGCCGTGTGGCTGTTTTTTGCGCTGTTGATATTCGTTTGCGCGTTTACGGCGACGGCGGCGGTGAATACGGTAAAAATTAAGTTGAACGGTTTGGGCTTGCAAAAAACGGAACGGGTGTTTTATTTATACTCTGCGTCGTCGCAGGCGCAAAGAAAACGCTCGATTACCGCTTGTGAACTTGCGTTCGTGGAAGGGGAGAGCGTGGAATATTTTCTTGGAAAGGATGCGGACGGCGACGAGCTTGCGCGGAAAATCTTAGAAACGCTCGGCGGGGAATTGCTGTTTACGGAAACCGTTTGCGGGGTACGCTCCTATTATGCGTACGCGCCCACTTTATACCAACCCGTCGGCGTGAAAGGCGGTAAAGTAAATTTGCATATCGCGGTGAAAGCGGACGGGATTGCGGTCGGCAGTCCGTTGATTTTCGGGGGATATTAAAAAGAAAAAATAAAAAATTCGGCGTATAAAAGCCGAAAAGGGTGGAAATAATCTACATACAATTTATTTCGGAGGCAAAAAATGAAAAAAGACAACGAGAACGAAAAGAACAGAAAGAATTGGCGGGAGTCCGTTAAGGATAAAAAGTTTTATCTGTATACGGTCATTGGCTGTGCGGTAGCCTTGCTTTCGCTGGTAATCGTGGCGGTGACGATGTCGATTGTTGGGGAAGACAAGCCTACTATCGACGCGGGTACGAACGTAGAAACGCCTGACGACGGCACGGGTACGGGCGGGGAAATCCCCGACGACGGCACGGGCACGGGCGGTACGACGGGCGGAGAAGACAAGCCTGTGGACGGAACTTCGGACGAGATGGTATTGCCTGTGGAAGGCGTAGCGGTTTCGACGGAGTATGAGTTCTATTACAATCAGACTTTGAATCTCTATCATTTGCACGAAGGCTTGGATTTTTCTGCGGAAGTAGGTACGCAAGTCGTTGCGGCGCAAGGCGGTGTGATTGAGAGTATTTACACCGACGAATTATTGACGGGCACGGAAATCGTGATTGATCACGGTGAAGGCTTAAAAAGCGTATATCGATTTGTGAACGCTACGGACGGGATAGAAGTCGGCGCGTCTGTGGAACGCGGACAGGTAATTGCGACGGTTGCCGAAGCGGTTGGCGACGAATATAAAGACGGCGCGCACTTGCATTTTGAAGTACGCAAAGATAATAAAAACGTTGATCCTACGACGTATTTGACGTTGGAAGAAAAATAAGGGAATAAAAAAGGAAGCTCGGTTTGAGCTTCTTTTTTGCGTGTGATTGAAAGAGATTGCCACGCCTTTTGCAAAGGCTCGCAAGGACGGGGGCGAGATTGCCACAAAACGCTCCCCGTCGCACGGGGTCGCAATGACGTAGGACGGGAAGTTAATAATCGTCTGATAATTCAAGCAAATAGTCGGCGGATACGTCTAAACTTTTACATAAAAGCCGTAGCGTATCGATTGACGGGGTGCTTTTCCCTGCTTTATAATCGGAAATACATTGCTTGGAAATATTCGCTTCCTGCGCGATATTCACCTGCGTCTTTCCGCTGTTTTTGATACATTCCATTAATCTTTCTTGAAAACTCATATTTAAATTATAGGCAAAACAGTAAGTTATTACTTGACAGTACGCTAAAAACTTACTATAATAAGAAAAAGGAGTTGTGGTATGAGAAAAGTGGAAAAAACTTGTTGTGAGAAACGCAAACGGAAAAGATATTTTCGGGACGGAATTGATTTATTGATTGATGACAGCTATGGGGAAAAGGAAGAAGAACTCTTTCAGAAAATTTTAAAACGCATTGAAGAAATGAAAAAGAACGGGGAGAAATAAAAGAGATTGCCACGCCTTTTCCGCACCGTCATTGTGAAGGAGCGATAGCGACTGCGACAATCTGAAAAGAGAGATTGCCACGCTACGCTCGCAATGACGGGGACGAGATTGCCACAAAACGCTCCCCGTCGCACGGGGTTGCAATAACAGGGGCGAGATTGCCACAGAACGCTCCCCATCGCACGGGGCGCAATGACTTCCTATTCCTTGCCCCTGATTAGGGTGTTTTAAGATTTTAAATAGGTGGGTTAGGCATAATTTTTAAAAGTCACGCATACGATAGCCTGAGAACGGTTG